>NZ_JBEXRZ010000049.1:0-40859 GCF_040613325.1 Streptomyces sp. NPDC006283
GGCGACGAGACGTTCCGCACGGCTCTCCTCAACACCGGCGTGTTCGTCGTCGCCGGTGTACCGCTGACCGTAGGGGCCAGTCTGGTCGCCGCCGAGCTCCAGCGCGCGCACGGCGTGGACCTGCGCACCGGGGTGATGGTGACCGCCCTCGAGGGCGACGCCTCGGGACGGGTGCGGGCCGCACATCTGTCGGACGGTTCCACCGTGGAGACCGACGTGGTGGTCGTCTCGCTCGGCGCCACTCGCAACACGGAATGGCTCGCGGGGTCCGGACTCGGTGCCGGCCCCCGCGGGATCGCCTGCGACGCCGGCTGCCGCGCCTTCGACATCCGCGGGATCGTGACCGACGACATCTACGTGGCCGGTGACGTCGCCCGCTCCCCACACCCCCTGTTCGGCTACCAGTTCCTGTCCCTGGAACATTGGGGCAACGCCGTCTCCCAGGCCGGGATCGCCGCGCACAACATGGTCAGCGAGAGCTCCGAGCGCCTCCCCCACATGTGGGTGCCGGCCTTCTGGTCCTCGCAGTTCGGCGTCAACATCAAGTCGGTCGGGGTCCCGTCGCTGGGGACGGAGATCCTCGTCTCGCAGGGCTCGCTCGCCAGTCACAGATTTGTCGGTGTCTACGGCTACCAGGGACGCGTCATCGGCGCGGTCGCCTTCGACCAGGCCCGCTGGCTGCAGTTCTACCAGGAGCTCATCGAGACCACGGCGCCGTTCCCGCCGCCGTTCCCGACGGTCGACCGGCGTCCGGACGGACAGCGGCCGGTGGACGCGGACTTCCCCGACCCGTCGGTCCCCACCCACGGCCCCACTGTGACCCTCAGCGGATATTCGCCGGCCGACCGCCGGATGACGTTCACTCCCGCGCACTGACCCGCACGGCCACGAGGACCCGCCATGACGCAATCCCTGCTGCACCAGATCCTGGACTACGCCAACCGCGCCAACCCTTACCCGATTTACGAAGAGCTGCGGAAGACGCCGGTCCACCACGAAGAGGACGGGCCGTACGTCGTCAGCACCTACTACGAGATCCGCAGCCTTCTGCACGATCCCCGGCTCAGCTCTGACGCCCGCAACCTCGCCTCGACCACCCACGACCCGCTGGCGGAGTCGGCCCAGGAGGAGGAGAGCGCCCTGCCGCCGAGCTTCCTGCGGCTCGACCCGCCGGAACACGACCGGCTGCGACGGATGACCAACCGGCCCTTCGGCCCGCCGCACTCACCACACCGGGTCGACGGCATGCGGGAGGAGCTCCACGGCATCGTCTCCGGCCTCATCGACGGCATCGGCGACACCGACCGGTTCGACCTGGTGGACCAGTTCTCGTATCCCTTCCCGGTGACGGTGATCTGCCGGCTGCTCGGGGTACCGCGCGAGGACGAGGCGCGTTTCCACGTCTGGGCGGACACCATCGCCGCGAGCCTGGACCCCGACCCGAGCGCGGACCCCACCGAGCGGGGCAAGGCCTCGCACGACGCCCGGATGCAGTTGGGCATGTATCTCGCCGGCCTGATCGAGGAGCGCCGCAAGAATCCGGGGGACGACATGCTCTCCGAGCTGGCCACGCTCAAGAGCGAGGACGGCACGATGACCACGATGGAACTGCTCAGCACCGCGGCGCTGTTGCTGATCGCGGGCCACGAGACCACCGTCAACCTCGTCACCAACGGCATGCTGACCCTGCTGCGCAACCCCGACGTCCTCGAGCGGCTTCGTGCCGATCCGCGGCTGGCCGTGCCCATCGTCGAGGAGCTGCTGCGCTTCGAACCGCCGGTGCAACTGGTGCCGCAGCGCACAACCCTCGCCGACATCGAGGTCCGTGGCGTCACCATTCCCAAGGGCGCCTCCCTCTGGCTGGTCCTGGCGTCCGGCAACCGCGACCCGCAGCGCTTCGAGGACCCGAACCGCTTCGACCCGGACCGCAAGGACATCCAGCACCTCGGGCTGGGCAGCGGCATCCACAGCTGCTTCGGCGCACCGCTCGCCCGGCTGGAGGCCCAGTTCGCGTTGTCGGAACTCGCCCGCAGGCTGGAGAACCCGCGTCTGCTGGAGGACCCGCCGCCGTACCGGCAGAACGCCGTGCTGCGCGGGCCGCGGCATCTGTCGATCGCCTGCGACGGGATCGGCCCCTGATCGTGGCGCGGCGGCAAGAAATCGGGCACCCAACCATTACCAGAAGGTAACTACGGCTGATTTGATATGCGGCGCCGGTCCGTCGACCGGTGGAACCCCCCACCCATGAACGGGAGATCCTGTGCCGCAGTCCGAGCTCCGCCGTGTTCCCGGCGCCGCCGTTTCCGCCGCGCTGTCCGTCGTACTCGCCGCCACCGCCCTCGCCGGCGCCGTGCCGTCCGCCGCCGCGTCGCCGAGCGCGGAGACGCCGCGCCTGAAGGTCCTCACGTACAACGCTTTCCTGTTCAGCAAGTCGCTGTACCCCAACTGGGGTCAGGACCACCGCGCCGCCGCCATCCCTGCGGCCGGCTTCTTCCGGGGCAACGACGTCGTCGTGCTGCAGGAGGCCTTCGACAACTCGTCGTCGGAAGCGCTGATACGCAATGCCGCCCCCCAGTACCCGTACCGGACGCCGGTGATGGGCCGGAGCAAGGACGGCTGGGACGCGACGGGCGGCTCGTACTCGGCCACCACACCCGAGGACGGCGGGGTGGCCGTCCTCAGCAAGTGGCCCATCGTCCGCAAGGAGCAGTACGTGTACAAGGACGCCTGCGGCGCGGACTGGTGGTCGAACAAGGGCTTCGTCTACGCAGTGCTCGACGTGAACGGCACGAAGGTGCACGTCGTCGGCACCCACGCGCAGTCCACCGACCCGGGCTGCGACGCGGGCGAGGCCGCGGAGATGCGCGGCCGTCAGTTCCGCGCGATGGACGCCTTCCTGGACGCCAAGAAGATCCCGGCTTCCGAGCAGGTCCTCGTGGCGGGCGACTTCAATGTGGACTCCCGCACACCGGAGTACGCCTCGATGCTCGCGGACGGCGGTCTGGTGGGATCCGACGCACGGACCGGCCACGCCTACTCCTTCGACACCGAGGACAACTCGATCGCGGCCGACCGCTACCCGGACGACGCCCGCGAGGATCTGGACTACGTCCTGCACCGCGCCGGGCACAGCAGGCCCGCCGGCTGGACCAATGAGGTGATCAAAGAGCAGAGCGCACCCTGGTCCGTCTCCAGTTGGGGCACCACCTACACGTACACCAATCTGTCCGACCACTATCCGGTGATTGCCTCCGGCCAGTAGGCGCAAGCCGCCGACGGCGGCCTTGTGGCTATGTCAGGGCCATGCCACATTGAGTCCGCAACTCCGGACTGGTCCAGTCCACATGCCGTCAGGCACCCCCCACACGGACTCGTACGAAGGAGAAGCCCCCCATGAGACGCACGCTCCGCGCGCGCATCTGCCTTCCCGCCCTGCTGGCCCTGACCGCCGTCGGACTCGGCTCCGGAACGGCCGGTGCTGTCGGCGCCGGCGCCGGGAACCCGAGCCCCGGCGTCGCCGCATCGCCCGCCCAGTACTCCCTGCACACCTCGCTCGCACGCGACCTCGGCGACCGTACCGCCGGCTCCTACCTCGACGCACAGAGCGGTGAACTCGTCGTCACCGTCACCGACGCGGATGCCGCCGAGGAGGTACGGGCCACCGGTGCCCGGGCCGAGCTCGTCACACGCAGCATGGCCCAACTGCAGGCCGCGGTGGACACCCTGGAGTCCAGGGCGAGGATCACCGGGACCTCCTGGGGCCTGGACCCTTCGGCGAACCAGGTCGTGATCGAGGCCGACAGCACTGTGTCCCCGGACTCCATGGCGAAGCTGAGGAGCGTCGCCGCGACGCTCGGTGACGCCGTACGCATCAAGCAGATCGCCGGAGCGTTCAAGAAGGAGGTGGCGGGCGGCGACGCGATCCACGGCGGCGGCTACCGCTGCTCCACCGCGTTCAATGTGTCCAAGGGCGCCGACCGCTACTTCCTGACCGCCGGGCACTGCACCAATGCCGCGACCAGCTGGTCCGCCGGCTCCGGCGGCCCCTCGATCGGCACACGGGAGGGCACCAGCTTCCCGACCAACGACTACGGTCTCGTCCGCTACACCGACGGGTCACTGCCCCCGGGCAGCGTGAACCTCTACAACGGCACCCACCAGGACATCACCACGGCCGCCGACGCGATCGTCGGCCAGTCGATCCACAAGAGCGGCTCCACCACCGAACTCACCAGCGGCACGGTGACCGCCGTGAACGTCACGGTGAACTACGGCGAGGGCCCGGTGCACAACCTGGTCCGCACCACCGCCTGCTCCGCAGCCGGCGACAGCGGCGGCGCGCACTTCGCCGGCTCGACGGCCCTGGGCATCCACTCAGGCAGCGCAGGCTGCACGGGCACCAGCGGATCGGCGCTCCACCAGCCGGTCAGGGAGGCGCTCGGCGCGTACGGCGTCGCCGTCTACTGACGCTTTGCCCTCACCTGAAGGCGTGCCCACCGCGGTGGGCACGCCTTCGGCGTGCCGGGCGGGCGGCGTGGTGGAGGCGGAGCCGTGATGGCGGCGCGTCAGTCGCCGTGGTCGTAGACCGTGACCGCGATGCCGCGTGCCGTCAGGCGCTCGGATATCAGCGGTTCCACTCGCGACCACTTGCCGCCTGCGAGACCGCAGCCGATGCGCGGCATGTGAACGGTGGCGCCGAGCTCCACCGCCTTGCCGGCGACGGCGGCCAATGCCTTGTCGATGGCCTCGTACCGCACGGGGGCACCGTTGCTCCCGGTCCGGATCCCGCGCTGGCCGACCATGTTGGCCACCCAGAGATACGGACCGACCTGCACGAACTGCACCGCGCCCAGCGCGAAGTCGTTGCCCGCGCGCCCCCGGTGCCAACGGCGGTACGCCGCCTCCGGCTCGGGCCAGCGGCGGGAGAGCGCGAGGACGAACCCCTTCCCCCAGCCGCCCAGGTCGTTCGTGACGTGGGCGATCACTTTGACGCCTTTGCCCTGCGGCGTGGTGGCGTCCCCCCGGACGTATCTGATCTCGAACACGGAACAACCGTACGATCCACCGCTGACAACTCGCTCCGGATATCCCCCGCGGCTTTCACAACACTGGTGAGACAGCAATACTGTTTCATCGGTGCGGTTTCAGCAGAAGGAGGGTCATGGCGACCGGAACAGAGGAGCCGATGCTCACCGTCGACGAGCTGGCCGCACGCGCCGGGGTCACCGTGCGCACCATCCGGTTCTACAGCACGCGTGGACTGCTGCCTCCGCCCGTGATCGGTCCTCGCAGGGTCGGTCACTACGGCCATGACCATGTCTCCCGGCTGGCCCTGATCGAGGAGCTCCAGCACCAGGGCATGACGCTCGCCGCGATCGAACGCTACCTGGAGCAGCTGCCACCCGACTTGAGCGCACAGGACCTCGCAATCCACCGCGCCCTGGTCGCCTCGTGGGCGCCGGAGTCGGCGGAGGAGGTGACGAAGGAGGAGCTGGAGCGCCGGGCCGGGCGCGAGCTTCTCGACCAGGACGTCGACCGGCTGGCCGCCATGGGGGTGCTGGACCGCGCCGCGAAGGACACGTTCCGGCTGGACGGCGGTCTGCTGCGGCTCGGTGTCGAGCTGCTGGACGTGCCGATCGCGCACGAGACGATCCTGGCCTCCCGCACCGTGCTGCTGGAGCATGCCCGGGCGGCCGCGCAAGACCTGAGCCGGTTGTTCCGTGACAAGGTCTGGGGCCCCTACCGCGAGCGCGAGTCGGATCCGGACCATCTGGCGGCGATGAAGTCGCTGTCCGCCCATATGCAGCCCATGGTGATCCAGGCGCTGGTGACGGCGTTTCAGCGTTCACTGCGCGAGGAGCTGCGGGCCGCGTTCGGCACAGAGACCCGGTAACCAGGTTGTCGGTGTCGCCGACCGACAGCTCCGCGCCCCACTGGTCGCCCGCCTCCGCGACACCCGGGATGCCGTCTAAATCCTGAGTCCAGTACCGCACCGGCTCCGGCTCGAGGCGGGACAGGTCGCCGCGGCCACGTAGAGGGTGATCCCGCCGCCCGGCGGCGAGCCCACGCCCGTTTCGCCGATGACGAGGCCGTCCTGCCCAGTGCCGTCCCAGTCGCCGGAGACGACGGGCCGGGCGCCGGTGGTGACCCCCGAGACGGCCAGGTCGGCCCAGGAGTCCTCGTCCTCGAGTCGGAGCAGGTCGTGCACCAGAAGGCTCTGGAGAGGCTGGGCGGCTACGGCGTGGAGGGTTTCACCGAGGAACGCCCCGCAGAGGCAACCCCACTTGACTCACGGGCGGCCCGAGGGCCTTCGGGCGCCCGCCGGTAGAGTCGGTCCCGGAACGTCGTCGCTTGGGGGGACTGATGACGGCAGAGGCTTCACTGCCCATGGTTTTCGTGCACGGCATCCGCTCCGACACGCACACGTTGCCCCAGGGACGGACGGCCGCTGCGTGCGGCGACGGGGCACCCGGATGAAACGCCTCGAAGCGGGTGGCCTCCTTGTGGGCAGGCCACCCGCTCCGACGGGATCGGTCAGGTCACGTCACGTCAGGCGTCGGTGAACACCTCGCCGCGGTCCGCCTTCCCGACGAGCAGCGCGGGCGGCTGGAACCGCTCGCCGTAGCGCTCGGCCAGTTCGCGGGCGCGGGCCACGAAGCCGGGCAGGCCGCCCTCGTAGCCGTTGATGTACTGGAGGGCGCCGCCCGTCCAGGCCGGGAAGCCGATGCCCATGATGGAACCGATGTTGGCGTCGGCGACCGAGGTGAGGACGTTCTCCTCGAGGCAGCGGACCGTGTCGAGCGCCTCGGAGAAGAGCATCCGCTCCTTCATGTCTTCGAAGGGAACGTCCGCGTCGGCGCGTGTGAAGTGCTCGCGCAGGCCCGGCCACAGTCCGGCGCGCTTGCCCTCCTCGTCGTAGTCGTAGAAGCCCGCGCCGCCGCTGCGGCCGGGGCGGCCGAACTCGTCCACCATCCGGTCGATCACCGTGTCCGCGGGGTGGCCGGCCCAGGTGCCGCCCGCCTCCTCGACCGCCCGCCTGGTCTCGTTGCGGATCTTTCGCGGCAGGGTGAGCGTCAGCTCGTCCATCAGGGAGAGCACCTTCGCCGGGTAGCCGGCCTGGGCGGCCGCCTGCTCGACGGAGACGGCGTCGACGCCCTCGCCGACCATCGCCACGCCCTCGTTGATGAACTGGCCGATGACCCGGGAGGTGAAGAAGCCGCGGGAGTCGTTGACCACGATCGGCGTCTTGTTGATCTGCCTGACCAGGTCGAAGGCGCGGGCCAGCGCCGTCTCGCCGGTGCGCTCCCCCTTGATGATCTCCACCAGCGGCATCTTGTCGACGGGCGAGAAGAAGTGCAGCCCGACGAAGTCGTCCGGCCGCGAGACCCCTTCGGCGAGGACGGTGATGGGGAGCGTGGAGGTGTTGGAGCAGAGGAGCGCGTCGGGCTCGACGACGTCCTGGATCTCCTGGAAGACCTTGTGCTTGAGCGCGGTGTCCTCGAAGACCGCCTCGATCACGGCGTCGCAGCCGGCGAGGTCGGCGGCGTCCGAGGTCGGGGTGATCCGGGCCAGCAGCGCGTCGGCCTTCTCCTGGGTGGTGCGGCCCCGCGACACCGCCTTGGCGCACAGCTTCTCCGAGTAGCCCTTGCCCTTGGCCGCGGCCTCGGCGGTGACGTCTTTCAGGACGACGTCGATCCCGGCGCGGGCGCAGGAGTAGGCGATGCCGGCGCCCATCATGCCGGCGCCGAGAACGGCGACCTTGCGCACGGGCCGCGGCTCGACGCCTTCCGGGCGGCTGCGGCCGGCGTTGACGGCCTGCAGGTCGAAGAAGAAGGCCTGCATCATGTTCTTGGCGATCGCGCCGGTGACCAGCTCGGTGAAGTAGCGGGCCTCGATGACCTGCGCGGTCTCGAAGTCGACCTGCGAGCCCTCGACGGCCGCCGCGAGGATGTTGCGCGGCGCGGGATAGGGCGCACCGGCAGTCTGCTTGCGCAGGTTGGCGGGGAACGCGGGCAGGTTGGCGGCGAACTTCGGGCTGGACGGGGTGCCGCCGGGAATCCTGTAGCCCTTGGCGTCCCAGGGCTGCTGCGACTCAGGGTTGGCGTCGATGAAGGCGCGGGCCTTCGCGAGCATCTCGTCCTTTGTCGCGGCGACTTCGTGGATCAGGCCGTTCTCCAGCGCCCGCGCCGGGCTGTACTGGGTGCCCTGCAGCAGCACCTTCAGCAGGGCGTCGGCGATGCCCATGAGCCGTACGGTGCGGGTGACGCCGCCGCCGGCCGGGAGCAGGCCGAGGGTGACCTCGGGCAGGCCGATCTTGGAGCCGGGCGCGTCGAGCGCGATGCGGTGGTGGCAGGCGAGGGCGATCTCGTAACCGCCGCCGAGGGCGGCGCCGTTGATGGCGGCGACAACGGGCTTGCCGATGGTCTCGATCCGGCGCAGGGCACGCTTGATGCCCATGCCCGCGTCGAAGACGAACTGCGCGTCGTCGGGCCCTGCCTGGATCATCTCCTTGAGGTCGCCGCCCGCGAAGAAGGTCTTTTTCGCGGAGGTGAAGATGATGCCGCGGATGGAGTCCTGCTCGGCCTCCACCCGGTCGGCGACGGCCGCGATCGAGGCCTTGAAGGCCTGGTTCATCGTGTTCGCGGACTGGTTCGGGTCGTCGAGGACGAGGGTGACGACGCCGGTCTCGTCCTGTTCCCAGCGGATGGTGGTGGGCTCGCTCATGGTGGTGGGTGCTCCGTAAGGCGGAAGAGGACGGGGGTCAGAGACGCTCGACGACGGTGGCGATGCCCATTCCGCCGCCCACGCACAGGGTGGCGAGGCCGTAGCGCTTGTCCTGGCGCTCCAGTTCGTCGATGAGGGTTCCGAGGATCATCGCTCCGGTCGCGCCGAGCGGGTGGCCCAGGGCGATCGCGCCGCCGTTGACGTTGACCTTGTCGAGGGACAGGCCCATGTCCTGCGCGAAGCGCAGCACGACGCCGGCGAAGGCCTCGTTGATCTCGACGAGGTCGATGTCGTCGATGGTCAGCCCGGCCTTGGCGAGTGCCTTGCGGGTGGCGGGCGCGGGGCCGGTGAGCATGATGGTCGGCTCGGAGCCGGAGACGGCGGCGGAGACGATACGGGCACGCGGGGTCAGACCGTGGCGCTCGCCGACCTCCTTGGAGCCGATGGCGACGAGGGCCGCGCCGTCGACGATGCCGGAGGAGTTGCCCGCGTGGTGGACGTGGTCGATCTTCTCGACCCAGTGGTACTTCTGCAGGGCGACGGCGTCGAAGCCGCCGAGTTCGCCGATGCCCGCGAAGGACGGCTTGAGGGCGGCGAGGGAGTCGGCGGTGGTGCCGGGCCGCATGTGCTCGTCATGGTCGAGGACGACCAGGCCGTTGCGGTCGCGGACCGGGACGACCGAGCGGTCGAAGCAGCCGTCCTTCCATGCGGCGGCCGCCCGCTCCTGCGACAGCGCCGCGTACTCGTCGACGTCGCGGCGCGACCAGCCGCCGAGGGTGGCGATCAGGTCGGCGCCGATGCCCTGCGGGACGAAGTTGGTGTCGAAGTTGGTCATCGGGTCGGCGAACCAGGCGCCGCCGTCCGAGGCCATCGGCACGCGGGACATCGACTCCACACCGCCGGCGAGGACCAAGTCCTCCCAGCCGGACCGGACCTTCATGGCGGCCATGTTGACCGCCTCGAGACCCGAGGCGCAGAAGCGGTTCTCCTGGACGCCGGCGACGGTGTCGGGCAGCCCGGCCGCGATGGCGGCGATCCGGGCGATGTCGGAGCCCTGGTCACCGACGGGGCCGACGACGCCCAGCACGATGTCGTCGATCGCGGCGGGGTCGAGGCTGGGGAAACGGGCCTGGAGCTCGTGGATCAGTCCGACGACGAGGTCGATCGGCTTGGTGCCGTGCAGGGCGCCGTTTGCCTTCCCGCGCCCGCGCGGGGTGCGGATCGCGTCGTACACGTAAGCTTCGGTGCTCACTGTCTGGAGCCTTTCATGAGGGTGTGCCGTGCGGGACGGTGTGGATGGGGTCAGCCGAGCAGGGAGCGGCCGATGATCTCCTTCATGATCTCCGTCGTGCCGCCGTAGATCGTTTGGATGCGGCCGTCCGTGAAGGCCCTGGCGACGGGGTACTCGCTCATGTAGCCGTATCCGCCGTGCAGTTGCAGGCAGCGGTCCGCCGCGCGCTTCTGCAGCTCGGTCGCCCACCACTTGGCCATCGAGGCGTGCACGGCGTCGAGTTCGCCGTTCGCGTGGTCCTCGATGCAGCGGTCGAGGAAGGCGCGGGTGACGGCGCACTCGGTGGCGAGCTCCGCGATCTCGAAGCGGACGTGCTGGAGCTTCGCCAGCGGCCGTCCGAAGGCCTCCCGCTCCTTGACGTACCGGGTGGTGATCTCCAGCAGGTGCTCGGCGGCGGCGATCCCGGAGACGGCGATCGCCATGCGTTCCTGCGCGAGGTTGGTCATGAGGTGGATGAAGGCGCCGTTCAACTCGCCCAGGAGATTGGCCTTGGGTACCAGCACGTCGTGGAAGAACAGCTCGGCGGTGTCCTGGGACTTCTGGCCGATCTTCTCCAGGTTGCGGCCGCGTTCGAAGCCCTCCATGCCGCGTTCGACGACGAGGAGCGACAGACCGTGCGCGCCTCCCTCGGGTGTCGTCTTCGCCACGACGATCACCAGGTCGGCGAGGATGCCGTTGGAGATGAAGGTCTTGGACCCGTTGAGGACCCAGTGGTCGCCCCGGTCCTCGGCGGTGGTGCGTATGCCCTGGAGGTCGGAGCCGGCGCCCGGCTCGGTCATCGCGATGGCGGTGACGGTCTCGCCGCTGCAGAAGCCCGGCAGCCAGCGGCGCTTCTGCTCGTCGGTGGCGAGCGATGTGAGGTACGGGCCGATGATGTCGTTGTGCAGGCCGATGGCGAGACCGGCCGCGCCCGCGCGCGTGAACTCCTCGTGGAGCACGGCGGCGTACCGGAAGTCGGCATTGCCGCCGCCTCCGTACTCCTCCGGCACGGCGAGGCCGAGCAGGCCTTGGCGGCCTGCCGCGAGCCAGGCGTCGCGGCTGACGATGCCGTCCTTCTCCCACTGCTCGTAGTGGGGCAGCACCTCCTTGGTGAGGAAGGTGCGGACGGTCTCGCGGAATGCCTCGTGCTCGGCGGTGAAGATGCGGCGCTTCAACGGTCCTCCCGGGACTCGTGGGACTCGTGGGGCTGGATGCTCCGCACGTCCCAGTCGCGGGCGACGTCCGCGGTGTCCGCGCCGGGCAGGGCCGGCCGTCGGGTCACGGCGGCCGGGGTGGCGGAGAAGCGGGGTGCCGGCGCGGGCTGGGTGATGCCGCCGTGGTCGACGAAGGTCTCCCGGGCGGCGAGGTGCGGGTGGGCGGGGGCTTCACGCAGCGAGAGCACCGGGGCGACGCAGGCGTCGGACCCCTCGAATACCTCGGTCCACTCGGCGCGGGTGCGCGTCCTGAACCTGGCGGCGACCGCGTCGCGCAGTTCGTCCCAGCGGTCGAAGTCCTTGCGGGCCGGGATCTCGTCCTTGATCCCGAGCAGCTCGACGAACTGGTCGTAGAACTGCTGCTCCAGCGCACCGACGGCCATGTACTCGCCGTCGGCCGTCTCGTAGCTGCCGTAGAAGGGACAGCCGCCGTCGAGCAGGTTGGCACCACGCCGGTCCTGCCAGCCGCCGGCCGCCATCATGCCGTGGATCATCGTGGCGAGGTGCGCGGCGCCGTCGACGATGGCCGCGTCCACGACCTGTCCGCCGCCGCCCTCGCCGCGGGCGTGCTGGAGTGCCGCGAGTACACCGATGACGAGGTAGAGCGAGCCGCCCGCGTAGTCGCCCACCAGGTTGGCGGGGGCGACGGGCGGCTCGTCGGCCCTGCCGATCATGGAGAGGGTGCCGGTGAGGGCGATGTAGCCGATGTCGTGGCCGGCGCGCGGGGCGAGCGGGCCTTCCTGGCCCCAGCCGGTCATCCGCCCGTAGACGAGACGCGGATTGCGGGCGAGGCACACGTCGGGACCGACCCCGAGGCGCTCCGCGACCCCGGGCCGGTAGCCCTCGATGAGCACGTCGGCACGCTCGACCAGATCGAGGACCTGACGGGGCCCTTCGTCGGACTTGAGGTCGATCAGCACGGACCGCTTGTTGCGGTTGGTGAGGTCGTACGCCGGATCGATGGCCAGCCCCGCGCCGCCGGGGCGGTCGACCCTCACGACGTCGGCGCCGAGGTCGCCGAGGAGCATCGCGGCGAACGGGCCCGGCCCGATGCCCGCCAGCTCCACGACGCGCACCCCGGCCAGTGGGCCGTTCCCTGACAGTGACATCCAGCCCCCAGCGGCTTTGGCACGACTGCTTTGACACAACTGATGTAACACCAGTGATGGTAAGAACGTGTTCCACCGGACACAAGGGTTTCGGGCGAGCGAGCGCTTAGATCCTCCAACACCGCCGCCGCCGAGCGCGGCACCCCGCGCTTCAACGGTGCGTGTCACCGTCACCGGGCACCGTCACCGATGGGGCCGTCACTCACCGAGGGGGACCGTCACCGATGGGGGACGGATCTTCTGCGCGGCACGTTCGCGCGCTAGGGTCTGTCCGGCCTTGATCCGCCGGACAGGCCCTGACCTCGCCGTCGACGTCGGCGTGGTGCCGGGGCGCTCCCCTGCGGACGGCCCTGACGGCGGAGGAACCATTGAACAGCCAGAACGGGACGGATCGCGCACAGCGCCCGTATGACATCGTGCTCTTCGGAGCGACAGGATTCGTCGGGGCGCTGACGGCCGAGTATCTCGCCCGGCACGCGCCCGCCGACTGCCGCTGGGCCGTCGGGGGGCGCAACCGGCAGAAGCTCGAGCATCTGCGGGAGCAGCTCGCGGTCGTCAACCCCGCATGCGCTGCCCTGCCCCTGATCGAAGCGGACGCGGCCGACACGGAGTCGCTGCGGGAACTCGCGGCGTCCGCACGCGTCGTCGCCACGACGGTCGGCCCCTACGTCTGGTACGGCGAGGCTCTGGTCGCCGCGTGCGCGGAGGCCGGCACGGACTACGCGGATCTGACCGGCGAGCCCGAGTTCGTGGATTCGATGTACGTACGGCATGACGCGCGGGCCCGCGAGACCGGGGCGCGGATCGTCCACGCCTGCGGATTCGACTCGGTCCCTCACGATCTCGGCGTGTACTTCACCGTGCGGCAGCTGCCCGAGGGTGTGCCGCTCTCGATCGACGGCTTCGTCCGCTCCAACGCGATGTTCTCCGGCGGCACGATGGCCTCCGCGCTCACCGCCATGGGCCGGGGCCGTCAGTCGCTGGCCGCGGCGCGGGAACGCCGCCTGCACGAGCCGCGCCTCGTCGGCCGCCGGGCGCGCGCACCCCTCGGCGGGCCCCGCTTCAGCCGGGAGACCGGGGCGTGGGCGCTGCCCCTGCCGACGATCGACCCGCAGATCGTGGCCCGCTCCGCCCGCGCGCTCGAGCGCTACGGCCCCGACTTCCGCTACCGCCACTACGCGGCGGTCAAGAGTCTGCCCATGGCGCTCGGCGGCCCGGCCGCCGTGGGCGTGGGCTTCGGCCTGGCTCAGATCCCGGCGGCCCGGCGGTGGCTGATGGACCGTTACGCCCCGGGCGACGGGCCGAGCGCCAAGCGCCGCGCCCGGAGCTGGTTCTCGGTCCGTTTCGTGGGCGAGGGCGGCGGCCGTCGCGTCTTCACCGAGGTGAAGGGCGGGGACCCGGGCTACGACGAGACGGCGAAGATCCTTGCCGAGTCGGCGCTGTGCCTGGCGCACGACTCCCTGCCGAAGACGTCCGGGCAGGTGACGACGGCGGTGGCGATGGGTGACGCGCTGCTGACACGCCTGGACGCGGCGGGCATCACGTTCCGGGTGGCGCACGAACGATAGGGGGCGGGGGCGGGTGACCGCCCCGCCCTCCGCTGTACCGATGTGCGGCTCCTCCGCGTGACGGCGTAGGGCCCCAGGGCCCCCGGTACCGCCCTGCGGCCGGGTCCGCGAACGCCGGACCGGCTGACAGGGTCAGCCGCCCGACGCCTCCCGCAGCGCGCGTCGGCACAGGGCGTCCGCGCGGCGCGTCGTCTCCGGGATGCGGAAGTTCCGTGCCAGCCACAGCGCATGCGTGCAGGCGGCGTCCAGCGTCACGCGGTGGCCCGCCGAGACGAAGACCGGCTTCACGCCCCCCTGCGTGCGCAGCGCCCTCCCGACCTCCTCGCCGTCGTCGGCGACGAGTGGTGCGAAGTCGCCTCGCTCGTCGCCGAGTCCGTCGTAGCTGAAGACGAACGGGTTCTTGGCCACGCCGATCACGGGCAGCCCCGTCAGAACGCCCAGATGGCTGGCGAGCCCGAACCGGCGGGGGTGCGCCCGTCCGTAGCCGTCGCAGACGACGAGGCCGGGGCCGGCCGTGAGGGACTCGAGGGCCGCCAGCACCGTCGGGATCTCCCGGAAGGCCAGCAGGCCGGGCACGTAAGGGAAGGTGATCCGGCCGATCGCCGTCGCCTCTTCGACGACCTGCAGAGTCGCGGCGTCCAGGACGACGGCCGCCGCCGCGACGACATCGCGTTCGTCGTCGTACGCCACGTCCACGCCGGTCACGAGACCGCTGCCGGGCGGCGGGCCCGGCTCGTCCAGGACGACACGCTCGCGCAGTTCGTCCTGGACGGCCAGAGCGGCTTCTTCGTTCGCGGGCCAGTCGGCGGGCGCTTCGACGATCTTCATGGTGCACCCAGCCTACGACCCGTACGAGCCGGGCGGCTCAGTACCAGGGCGTGCTCGCCAGGTCGTGGCCGTCGCACGACAGGATCGCGCGTGAGAGCCGCCCGTTGAGGTTGTTGGCGATTTTGGTATAGGCATAGTTGATGCCGGGGTCGACGGACTCCGAGACCCAGCCGCCGCCGTCGGCGCGCTGCGCCACGGCCACACAGCCCTGACGGGAGTTCTCGATCCGGGCGTACGAACCGCACTGACCGGAGTAGTAGTAACGCAGTGTCATACCCTCGGCGTGGCGCACGTACTTCTGGGAGAACGTCCCCGTGCATCCCCCGACGGTCGGGTACTGCCCCTCGAAGGCGTAGGCGCCGTAGTTGCCGCCCGAGTACGAGGCGGCCTGCGCGGTGAACGGGGTGACGGCCACGACGGCGGCGGCACCCGCGGCCGCCAGTACGGTCTTCATGAGTCGGCGCGACATGAACCCTCTTCTCCCATGTGTCTGCTGGTCAGGCAACACTGCTGACTGTACGGCCGTTCAGTTGCCGGCCCTCGTGCTACACGGCGGGGAACACGACAACGTGCGGTCATCGATCACGGACGCCGGTCCACCGGAGCCGGTTCCCTTGCACTCCGCCGCAGTCGGTCCGTTCCAGGAGCCGGCCGGATCCGGCCCGGCGCGCCCCCGCGCCGGTAGCCTGGCGATCATGTTTGTGATGGAACTGACCTACACCGCACCGGTCGAGCGCGTCGAACCCCTCCTGGAGGCCCATGTGGCCTGGCTGGACGCCCTCTACGAAGAGGGCGTCGTCATCGCCTCGGGCCGCAAGAAGCCACGCGACGGCGGGATCATCCTCGCCGTCGGGGACGATCGCGCGGGGATCGAGAAGATCGCGGCGACCGACCCCTTCGTCGAGGGCGCGGTGTGCACGTACCGGATCACCGAGTTCATCGCGACCAAGACCGCACCCGAACTCGCCCCGTACCGCCAGCAGTTGCCCTCCTGACGGCCGCTTGCGGCAGTCAGAACTCCAGCCGGGCCACCCGGCCCTTCTCCCCCGAGGCCCAGCAGCCGAAGTCCGGCGTGCAGTCGACGGTGTCGAACGAACCGCTGTCGACCGTGTGCCAGGTGCGCCCGCCGTCCGTCGTCAGGTCCGTCCCGGTGGGGCCGACGGCGAGTGCGGCGGACGAGCTGTGCGGCAGCCAGGCCACGCCGGAGCGGTAGGCGGGCGGCGCCGTCCTCGCCTGCCGCCAGCTGCGGCCGCCGTTCCCGGTGACGGCCGCCGCCTGCGGCGACGCCTGGTCGGCGCGGTAGTCGCCGCCGACCGCGAGACCGTGCGCACGGTCGCGGAACGCAAGCGCGAAGACGCCACGGGCCGGGTCCCCGGCCGGGATCGTCGACTCGGCGACGGTCCAGTTCAGGCCACGGTCGGCGGAGTGCAGCACGCGTGCCGTGGCGCCGCCGCCGGTGGCCAGCCACACGTCCTGGGGGCCGGAACTGACGAGGCACTGGCCGCTCGCGGCGAAGCCCGCCTCGCCGGGCAGGGCCGCCGGCATCCCGACGTTCGGCAGCACCTTCCAGGTACGGCCGCCGTCGCCGGTGGACAGGATGCGGTACTTGCCGTCCACGGGGTCGCTCATGGCCAGGCCGTGACGGCGGTCGAAGAAGGTCATGCAGTCGTAGAACGCCTTGGGTTCGGTGTTACGGAACGACTCGGTCCAGGTCGACCCGCCGTCCTCCGTGCGCAGCACCCGGGACGCCTCTCCCTCGCCGATGGCGAGGACGACCGCGCGCCGGCCGTCGAACGCCTCGACGTCACGGAACTCCAGGTCCTGTGCGCCGGGTGGTGAGACGTCGAGCCAGCTGCGGCCGCCGTCGGCCGTGCGCAGCACGGTGCCCTTGGAGCCCGCCACCCAGGCGGTCTTCCTGCTGACGGGCGCCAGGCCGCGGAACCGCACGTCGGTTCCGGTGTCCTTCAGGCTCCATCCGGCGGCGTCGCGCCGCGCCGGCCCGTCCGCCGCCTGCGCCGGCGCGGTCAGTGCGGCCGTCACCGCCGCCGCGCAGAGTCCCACCGACACCGCTCGTCTCGTCTTCCCCATGGACGTCATGGCGCTGGAAGCTAGCCCACAGGCACAGGCCCGTCCAGGGTGCGTGCGCGGCCCGCGCCCAGGGGAGACCCGTGCGCGGTGACACATGTCACTGTCCATTCCGGTGCACGGAATCAGTCATTCCGCCGTCTTCTTCTGTGCACAGGGAAACCTCCGCCACCGGGACCCCACGAGCCGCACACGAAGGAGCGGGCCTTTGTCCACCGTCATCGAGCAGGCCGTCCAGGCCCGCCTCGTCGCCTCTGCTCCCCAGATGGAGTCCGTGCCCGCGACGCTGCACTACGACCGCCGGGATCCCTTCGCCGTCCGCATCGACTTCCCCGGCCCCGCGACGCTGGAGGGCACCGACGTGTCCTGGGCGTTCTCGCGGGAGCTCCTGGCAGACGGGGTCCTCGAGCCCGCCGGCCTCGGAGACGTGCGGGTCCGGCCGTACGGTTACGACCGGACGGTCCTGGAGTTCCACGCCCCCGAGGGAATGGCGATGGTGCACATCCGCACCGGCGAGCTGCGCCGTTTCCTCGACCGCGTGGAGGAGGCGGTTCCCGAGGGGCACGAGCATCTGTATCTGGGTCTCGACCGGGACCTGGCCGAGCTGCTGCGCGACGCCGCCTGAGCTGCGGGGCGAAGCCGGCGCGGCGGTTCCACCGCGGGGGTCCGGCGCCTTCACGCGTCCAGAAGCGTGTTGAGCTCCGTGCAGTCGTAGCCGCCGGCCAGTGAGCCGTACGTCCCCTCGGTGAGCAGCTCACGGGCAGCGGCCCGTACGAGCGCGTACGCGGCCTGTGCGTGCCGGCCCCGACGCTGACGCGCGCCGCGCCGAGCCGCCCCAGTTCGGCCGCGCTCGGCGCCCCCGGGCCGGCCATCACGTTGAGCGGGGCGTCGATGCCCTTCGCGAGGGCCTTCACGGCGCGCGGGTCGACGACACCTGGTACGAAGATGGCGTCCGCGCCCGCGGCGAGGCAGGCCGCGGCCCGCTTCAGGGTCTCCTCCAGCCGGTCCCGCTCGGCGCCGATGCCCGCCGGATACACGTCGATACGGGCGTTGACGAAGAGCGGCACGCCCGCGCCGCCGGCGGCCGCCCAGACCCCAGGCGACGCCTGCCTCGTGGTGGCGATCGCGGGCGCACCGGCCCCGGCGATGATCCGGGCGCCGGCAATGTCCCAGGCGTTGGGCTGGACCAGCGGGCGCACCGTGGTGTGGAGGGAACGGAAACGGCGGGCGAGCTCGGGAAGGTTCGTCACACCGTGCATGCATCAGCGCGAGGACGGCGGGAGCCGGCAGGTTCTCGGCATCAACGTGTCTCCCGCAAGCCGGGGAGAATCCGGTGTTGACAGCCCGCCGAGCGCATTCTACAGTGTACAGTGGTTCTGTTGTCGTCGATCGGAGTAGGACGTTGCTCGTCTGAGGTCTTGAGACACCGCGCACCACCGGCTGCGGCCTGTGTGTGCATCGTGTGCGACCTCGGCGACCCATGCCGTCCACTGCCCCGACCGGGACCTCTTTCCCTCCCGGTGGCTGTCGCACCCGCCTCGGTGTCTCCACCCGTTGCCCCACCCCATACCAAGCAACCGGGAGGCCCCTATGTCTACTTCCCCCACGTATGTCACCTGCTCCGCGCTCGACTTCACCTGGCCGGACGGCACCACTGTGTTCGAGGACTTCCACCTCGCCATCGGTCCCGGACGCACTGGTCTCATCGGGCTCAACGGGTCAGGAAAATCAACCCTGTTGCGCCTGATCGCCGGTGATCTCACACCGTCCGCCGGTTCCGTCCGCACCATGGGCGAGGTCGGCTACCTGCCGCAGAACGTGGTCCTGAACACCGCTCTGCGGGTGGACGAGGTCCTGGGCATCGCGAAGACCCGTGCCGCGCTGCACGCCATCGAGGCCGGGGACCCGAGCGAGGAGAACTTCACCGCGGTCGGCGACGACTGGGACGTCGAGGAGCGCGCACACGCCACCCTCGACCAACTGGGCCTCGGGCACATCGGTCTCGACCGCACCATCGGCGAGGTCTCGGGCGGTGAGGGCGTCCTGCTGCGGCTGGCCGCACTGCTGCTGGCCAGGCCCGGCGTGCTGCTGCTCGACGAGCCGACCAACAACCTCGACCTCTTCGCGCGCCGGCGCCTCTACGACGCGGTGGCGCGCTGGTCCGGGGTGCTGGTGGTGGTCAGCCACGACCGCCAACTGCTCGAACTTGTCGACCAGATCGCCGATCTGCGCGACGGCGAGGTCGCCTGGTACGGCGGCAACTACTCGGCGTACGAGGAGGCCCTCGCGGTCGAACAGGAGGCGGCGGAAAGGATGGTGCGTGTCGCGGAGGCCGACGTGCAGCGCCAGAAGCGCGAACTCGCCGACGCCCACATCAAGTTGTCCCGCCGCAAGCGGTACGGACAGAAGATGTACGACACCAAGCGGGAGCCCAGGATCGTGATGAGGTCCCGCAAGCGCGCGGCCCAGGAGTCCGCGGGCAAGCACCGCATCATGCACACGGAGAAACTGGCGGAGGCGAAGGAGCGGCTCGACGAGGCGGTCGAGGCGGTCCGCGACGACGACGAGATCCGTATCGAACTGCCCAGCACCCAGGTGCATCCCGGACGTGGCGTACTGCGTCTGAGCGAGCTGCGGCTGCAGTACGGGGCAGAGGTGAAGGGGGAGTTCGAGGTACGCGGACCGGAGCGGATCGCACTGGTGGGACGCAACGGCGCCGGCAAGACGACGCTGCTGCGCACCATCGCCGGCGAGCTGGAACCGGTGGCGGGCGAGGCGGTGCCCGACGTACCGCTGCGTTTCCTGCCGCAGCGCCTCGACCTCCTCGACGACGAGCTGAGCGTCGTGGAGAACGTGGCCCGGTTCGCCCCGGGCGCCTCGAACAACCAGATCAGGGCGCGGCTGGCGCGATTCCTGTTCCGGGGTGCGCTGGCCGACCAGCCGGCCGGGACACTGTCGGGCGGCGAGCGTTTCCGTGCGGCTCTCGCCGCGCTGCTCCTCGCGGAACCGGCGCCGCAGTTGCTCATGCTCGACGAGCCGACGAACAACCTGGACATGGCGAGTGTGCGCAGCCTCACCGCGGCACTGGAGTCGTACCAGGGGGCGTTGATCGTGGCGAGTCACGATCCGGTGTTCCTGGAGTCGGTCGGCATCACCCGGCGACTGCTGCTCGACGGCGAGCTGCGGGACGTCTCCGCGGAAGAGCTTCGGGAGGGAGAGTTCCCGATGGGATGACAGGGACAGGAGCAGTGGCACGCGCGGCGAGGCGGCGGTCCGGCCGGAGCGGGTTTCCGCCGGCCCGGCCGCCGTCCTACGGGGGATTCCGTCGCGCGGGGGCAGCGGGTCATGATGGGCGCGACCGGACACCGACAGCGCGCGTCTGGAGAAGCCTCCGTGCCCAGCAGAAAAGCACTGATCCGCCGCCCCGGCCCTCGCCTCGCCGAGGGGCTGGTCACCCATATCGAGCGCAGTCCGGTGGATGTGGACCTGGCCCTGACGCAGTGGGAGGCCTACGCGGCGGCACTCCGCGAGCACGGCTGGGAGACGGTCGAGGTGGCACCCGCCGAGGACTGCCCGGACAGCGTCTTCGTCGAGGACACCGTGGTGATGTTCCGCAACGTCGCGCTGATCGCCCGTCCCGGGGCCGAGTCCCGCAGGCCGGAGACCACAGCGGTCGAGGAGACCCTGGCGGCGCTCGGCTGCTCGGTGAACTGGGTGTGGGAGCCGGGCACGCTCGAGGGCGGGGACGTCCTGAAGGTCGGCGACACGGTGTACGTGGGCCGCGGCGGCCGCACCAACGCCGAGGGCGTACGGCAGCTGCGTGCCGCCTTCGAACCGCTGGGGGCGCGGGTCGTGGCCGTGCCCGTCAGCAAGGTGCTCCATCTGAAGTCGGCGGTCACGGCCCTGCCCGACACGACGGTCGTCGGCTTTCCGCCGCTGGTCGACACGCCGACGGTCTTCCCCCGCCATCTACCGGTCCCGGAGGAGGCAGGGGCCCATGTCGTGCTGCTCGGCGGCGCGAAACTGCTGATGGCGGCGAGTGCGCCGAAGACGGCGGAGCTGTTCGCGGATCTCGGCTACGAGCCGGTTCCGGTCGATATTTCCGAGTTCGAGAAGCTCGAAGGGTGCGTGACCTGCCTCTCCGTTCGCCTGCGTGACCTGCATGCATAACGGCTGTTAAGCGGACATCTTTGTCGCGGGCTTGGCCGGGGGCTTATCGCGTGCTTAACCTACGGTTTCGTAACCTACGACTACGTAGGTAACTCTCCCCGTCCCCCAGGAGCACCCGTGACCGTCACTTCTCCCCACCTCGGCAGTTCGGCAGCGTGGACCGACGCCCGACTGCTGTACGCGCTGGAAGAGGTGGTCGAGACGGAACTCAACCGCCATCTCAAGGTCGCCAAGGACTGGATGCCGCACGAGTACGTGCCGTTCTCCGAGGGCCGCAACTTCCCCGGCGTCTTCGAGGACGGCGAGGCCTGGGAGCCCCAGCAGTCCAAGGTCACGGACATCGGCAAGATCGCGCTGGTGGTGAACCTGCTCACCGAGGACAACCTCCCCAGCTACCACCACGAGATCGCCACCCTCTTCGGCCGTGACGGCGCGTGGGGCACCTGGGTGCACCGCTGGACCGCCGAGGAGGGCCGGCACGGCATCGTGATGCGGGACTACCTGCTCACCTCGCGCGCGGTCGACCCGGACAAGCTCGAGCAGTTCCGGATGGCGCACATGGCGGAGGGTTTCGAGTCCGACAACCGCCACTCGATGCTCCACTCGGTTGCGTACGTCGCCTTCCAGGAGCTCGCGACCCGCGTCTCGCACCGCAACACCGGACACCAGTCGGGCGATCCCGTCTGCGACCGGATGCTGGCGCGTATCGCCACCGACGAGAACCTTCACATGGTCTTCTACCGCAACCTGCTGGGCGCGGCCTTCCAGCTCGCCCCCGACCTGACGATGCAGGCCGTGCGCGACGTGATCGTGAACTTCCGCATGCCGGGGCACGGCATGCCGGGCTTCGAGCGGGCCGCCGCGCAGATGGCGATCGGCGAGATCTACAACATGCGGATCCACCACGACGACGTCCTCCAGCCGGTGCTGCGCTTCCTGAAGGTCATGGACATCGACGGCCTCGGCCCGGAGGGGCAGAAGGCGCAGGAGGAGCTGGGTCTGTACATGGGCGGGCTCAACTCCGAGGCGACCAAGTTCGACGAGAAGCTCGCGGCCCGCAAGGCGCGGATGGCGGCGCGCGCGCAGGGCTGAGCCCTCTCCTCGAGGGACCGCCGGACGGCACCGTACGCTGTCCGGCGTGAAACCCCTGACGCGCGTCGTCCTGATCGGCGCCCCGATAGCCGTCGCCGCCTCCGTCTACTTCGGCGGAGGCGGCGAGCCGCAGCGCCCCAAGGACGACCCGAGCCTGCGCATCAGCCGGACGAACGCGGCGCCCGATCCGCTGAAGGCGGGCTCCCCCGGCGAGCAGCAGGAGCTGGACGACCGCATCGACGCGATGCCGGCGGGGCTCGCCGCCCCCGCCAAGAAGGAGCTCGCCGCCAAGCTGGTGGCCAGCGCGGAGAACTCGACGCTCGACTGGCGCGGCCAGTACGGCGCCATAGAGGACATCGGCGACGGCAACGGATACACGGCCGGGATCGTCGGCTTCTGCTCGGGCACGAACGACATGCTCCAGCTCACCGAGTACTTCACCGAGCGACACCCGGACAACCCGCTGGCCCGCTACCTCCCTGCCCTGCGCAAGGTCGACGGCAGCGACTCGCACGAGGGCCTGGGCGCCCCCTTCGAGGCGGCCTGGGCCGAAGCCGCGGAGGATCCCGCCTTCCGGGCGGCGCAGGACACGATGCGCGACCGGATCTACTTCGACCCGGCGGTGCGGCTCGCGAAGATGGACGGCCTGTCCACGCTCGGCCAGTTCATCTACTACGACGCGATGGTCCTGCACGGCCCGGGGGTAGGCCCGCAGGGCTTCTACGGCATCCGCGAGGCGGCGATGGCGAAGGCCGACACGGCCGCGGAAGGCGGCGACGAGAAGGCCTACCTGAACGCCTTCCTCGACGCCGGCCGTGCCGTGATCGGCCGGCAGCGGACCGAACAGACCAGGGACTCCTCGCGCATCGACACCGCTCAGCGGGTGTTCGTGCGGAACGGGAACATGGAGTTGGACGTCCCGCTGGAGTGGCGCGTCTACGGGGAGACCTTCCGCGTCACCTCGTGAGCCGGCGCCGTCCTGAGACGGCGGGCGGTCAGCGGGTCGTGCGCCGCCGTGCGGTCAGCGGCCGGTGCGCTTGAGGCGGTGGCGTTCCTTCTCAGAGAGGCCGCCCCAGACGCCGAATCTCTCGTCGTGCGTCAGCGCGTACTCCAGGCAGGCCACTCTGCCTTCGCACGCTCCGCACAGCTGCTTGGCCTCGCGGGTGGACGAGCCCGGGGCCGGGAAGAAGAACTCGGGGCCCGCCTGGGCGCACAAAGCGCTCTCCTGCCAGGCGAGTTCCTGCTCGGTGGTGGTGTTGATCGGCATGCGTGACACGTTGCCGCGCACGGATAAACACCCGGTCAATGAAGCATCAACGATTCCCGCCCGCGTCCGCCGGTGCCTCGTCGCGCCCCTCAGCGCTCCGACCGGAAGCTCTGCAGCACGGCGAACCGGGCGCCCGCCGGATCGCCGAGCTTGGCGAAACGGCCGACGCCTTCCAGGTCGACCGGGGCCATCCTGATGTCGGCGCCGAGCTCCTGGGCCGTGGCCACGGTGGCATCGCAGTCGGCGACGGCGAAGTAGGGCAGCCAGTAGGGCCCGCCAGCGGCCTCGAGCGGGTCGGCGCTCAGCGGTACGACACCGGCGAACATGGCCTCCTCGCCCGCGCCGCCCGGGTTGACCATGGTGTAGCTGCCGCTGCCGTCCGGCATGGGCATGGACGAGTTCTCCCACCCGAAGACGTCGCCGTAGAACTCGAGGGCCGAGTCGGGCTCGGGCGTGTAGAGCTCGAGCCAGCACAACGATCCCGGATCGTCGACGCGGTCGAGGCCCTTGTTCCGGCCAGGCTCCCAGCCGGCGAAACCGGCTCCCGCGGGGTCGAGGAAGATCACCATCCGGCCCTGGTCGAAGACCGCCATGGGCTGGAACACCACCGTGCCGCCGCGCTGTTCGACCGCCTTGACGGTGGCGTCGGCGTCCGGAGTCCGGAAGTAGACGCTCCAGCTGGGTGGGCCCTGCTCCGGGGGCACGGTCATGCCGGCCGCGACCGTCCTGCCGTCGAGCTGGAACATCCCGTAGCCGCCCGCTTCCGGCCCGGCCGACCGGAAGGTCCAGCCGAACACCCCGCCGTAGAAGGCCTTCGCCACCTCGAGGTCGGGCGTGCCGAGGTCGATCCAGTTCGGGGAGCCTGTGACATACGCGGTGGTGAGCATGGTCCCTCCAACGGGCCGGTCCCCGGAATTGACCGTGCCCAGTCTGCTCGCCGCCCCGCGCGCACGCAGCACGGCGCGCCGCGCGGCGACCACGCGGCCTTCGCCGAAGTCCGTTGCGTCCGGGCCGCGTCGTCCGGGAGGATCACGGTCATGACGACCAGAAAGGCTCATGCCGCGTAGCCGCCGGACGCTCCTTCCCTCGGCCAACGCGCCGCCGGACCGGACGACTGTCGCCCGAGTCCCCACGCACGTACACCACAGCCGAGGAGCACCACATGGAGACCCTGTCCCTCGTTCCCTACGTCCGGCTGCCGCGCGCGTACGCGCAGCGGGAGATCCTGCACAGCACCGTGGACACGTTCGGGCGTGCCCACTGGCTGCTGGGCGACCGCCCCGCCCGCGCTCCCTACGACGCGCTGGTCGTCACCGTCGACGACGGCCAGGTCCAGGAGACCCACCTCAGCGCCGTGACCGCGCGGCATCCCATGCTGGACGCTCTGCCCGACGGCGGCTTTGTCGTCGCCGATGCCCGCCGACGCGGCGACGCCGACCATGTACAGGTCTTCGGCGCGCTGGGCAGGCACTCCTGGTCCTTCGCCGTCGGTGACGCGTTGGAGCATCTGCTGACGGACGAGTCCGGGGACCTGTGGGTGGGCTACTTCGACGAGGGCGTGTTCGGTGGCGATCCGCTCAGCGAGCCCGGCCTGCGCCGCTGGTCGTCGTCGGGCGAGGCCCTGTGGGAGATGAAGCCGGCCTCCGGGATCGAGTACGTGGCGGACTGCTACGCCCTCAACGTGGACAAGGGCACTGCCTGGGCCTGCCCGTACACCGAGTGGCCGCTGCTGGAGATCCGCGAGAACGGGTCGGTGACGGTGCGTTCGACGCCGGTGGCCGGAGCCAGGGCCCTCGCGGTGCACGGCGGCGGTGCCGCCCTCTTCGGCGGGTACGAGGACGACGTCGACCGTCTCGTCCTGTGCACGCTCACCGGCACCGCCGCCGAGCCGTATGCGACCACGACCCTTGTCCGGCCGGACGGCACGGCCGTCGGCCGCCGCCGGGTCGTCGGCCGCGGTCCTCGCATCTACGTGCAGCCCGAGCCGTGCACCGCGTGGGAAGTGTGGGATTTGAGCATGCTCGGCCGAGAGGCCCTAGTGGGCATGGCCCTCGCCTGAGCCTTCCGGATGGTGCGGTTCGTAGCCCGGAATCGTGCCATCCGGCTTGGCGACGAGGAACAGCCCGGCCATGCCCATGTCGGAGTGGCTCTGGACGTGGCAGTGGTACATCCACGCCCCGGCGCCCACGTGTTCGCCCGCGATCACCTGGAAGCCGAACGAGTCCGCGGGACCCGTGATCTTGTTGTCGATGACCCTGCTGACGTCGTCGGCGCCGGCGAGCAGGCCGGTCCGGTTGTCCGCCCAACGGTGACCGTGCATATGGAAGGTGTGGTAGTACTCGCCGTGGGTGATCATGATGACTTCGACGCGATCCCCCACGGTGGCACGGAACTCGGGCGGGTCGGCGGCGGGCCGGTTGTTGATCGTCATGTCGTTGAAGACGATGGTGAACTGCTTGTCCGGGAGGATGTCGCCCTTTCTGCGCACCACCAGCGGGCCGTACAGACCCTTGCGGATGCCGCCCGTACCGTGGTCGGTGCCGACGACATGGTCGTGGTAGTGCCAATAGCCCGCGCTGCCCGGCCGCCACGTGCCGTCGGAGCGGTTGCCGGGGGTGTGCGTGCGCCAGGTGTAGGTGCGGGTGGCGCCCGGTTCGACGTGGCTGCGGCTCATCCTCGTGCCATCGTTGGCGATGTCGTAGTCGACCCCGTGGGGGTGCAGACTGACCGGCACGTCCATCAGATTCTCGAACTCGATGTGCAGGGTGTCGCCTTCGGCGAGTTCGATCAGCGGGCCGGGAATCGTCGGCTTGCCCTTCTCCAGCCCGTAGCCCATCTGTCCGTCCGCCATCTTCTCTGCGTAGAGCTTGAGATGGCGTACCTGACCGCCCGCCGGGGCAGTCTTGGGTGCGCCCTTGGCCGCAGCGGGGGCAGCATTGGAGGCGGAAGCGATCGACAACGATGTCACGCCCGTGGCGGCCGCGGCCGCGCCGCCCGCGAGCAGGCGCCGGTTGAAGCTCCGTCTGTCCATGTCGAACTCTCCAGTCGTCGGCAGAGATTGACGGGGCGCAACTGACCCCGGGGACGGCCACACGGTAGCCGGGCGCTCCTCGTTTATCCACAGCCAGGACAAAGTTCGTCGTGATGCAGTCATACCTATTGGCGAACCGCGAAAAGAGGTCTAGCTTCAACGGCTGTTGTTGTGACCAAAGAGGGGTGGGTGACCACATGCAGCGCGCACCACATCACAGGTCCGGAAATCCGAGATCCCGAACACGCCTTCTGGCTGCGGCACTTGGAGTCGGCGCCCTGACCGCTTCCCTGCTCGGGGGCGGCGGTGCCGCAAGCGCCGCGCCCTATCCGCCGGAGCCCGCGGCGACAACGTTGTCCCTGCCGTCGCCGCCGGGTGGCGCGAATGTGCGGGTGCTCGTCTTCCACGGCTCCTCCACGGCGGAGTCGCCGACCGTCGACGCCGGCATCGCCGCGATCGAGACGATCGGGCTGACCGGCCCGACAGCAGGCCGCTTCAAGACGGAGGCCACCGACGACCCGGCGGTCTTCACCAACGCCAAGCGGCTCGGCAGGTTCAACGCCGTGGTGTTCCTGACCGGCGGCGGCGATGTCCTCGACCCCGAGCAGGAGGCCGGCCTCGAGTCGTATCTGGAGGCGGGCGGCGGTTTCGTCGGCATCCATGAAGCGGCCCGCACCGAGCCGTACTCGGACTGGTTCACCGGTCTGATCGGCGCCCGGCCGACCGGGGCGCCGAGCAGCTCCCAGCGGGCCGTCGTCGAGGTCGGCGACCGCACGCATCCGGCCACGAAGTCGCTTCCCCTGCAATGGAAGCGGCCCGACAAGTGGTTCAACTGGGCGGAGAACCCCTCCGGCAAGGTGCACACCGTGGCACGGGTCAAGGAGAGCTCCTTCACCCCGGCCGCCAAGGGCAACGGCTGGGACCACCCGATCTCCTGGTGCCGGGACTACGACGGCGGCCGCTCCTTCTACACCGGCATGGGCGGCACGGTCGACAGTTACGCGGAGACGGACTTCCGCGACCATCTGCGCGGCGCGCTCGCCTGGACGACGCGGCTCTCGCAGGCCGACTGCAAGGCCACCATCGACGCCAACTACACCGCCGAACGGGTCACCCAGCCCAACCAGCCCGGCCAGAACGACCAGATCGGCGAGCCGCACGGACTGGTCACCGCCCCCGACGGGCGGGTGCTGTACATCGGGCGCGGCGGCGCCGACTCGTCCCGGCCGGTCGTGACCGACTGGAACAACCCGGACATCGGCAAGGGCCAGGGCGAGATCCACGTCTACGACCCGAAGACCAAGAAGGTCACCAAGGCGGGCGCGCTGACGGTCTTCGGCAACAAGGGCGGCGGCGACGAACTGGTCAAGAACGAGGAAGGGCTGCTCGGTATCGAGCTGGACCCCGACTTCATGACCAACGGCTGGGTGTACCTGCACTACACGCCCCATTCGGAGATCAACCGGGACACGCACATGGCCGAGCGCCGGGTTTCCCGCTTCACTCTGGACCTGGCGACCGACAAGCTCGATCTGTCCAGCGAGAAGGTGCTGCTGCACTGGCCGGTACAGATCCACAGCTGCTGCCACTCGGGCGGCGGGATGGCCTGGGACTCCGAGGAGAACCTCTACATCGCCACCGGTGACAACAACTCGTCCGGCTTCAGCGGCGGTTACTCGGGCAACAACCCGGAGCCGAACTTCAAGGGCGTCTCGTTCGCCGACGCGCGTCGCACCGCGGGCAACACCAACAACCTCAACGGCAAGATCCTGCGGATCCATCCCGAGGACGACGGCACCTACACGCTCCCCGCGGGGAACCTCTTCACGGGCGAGGAGACCGCGGAGGGCGGCGGCAAGACCCGCGGCGAGATCTATGTGATGGGCGTGCGCAACCCGGCACGCATCTTCGTCGACAAGACCACCGACATCCTCTACGCGGGCTGGGTCGGCCCGGACGCGGGTTCGCCCTCGACGACCTGGGGACCGGCCAAGTACGACACCTTCGCCGCCATCACCAAGGCGGGCAACCACGGCTGGCCGTACTGCATGGGGAACAACCAGCCCTACCGCGACCGCAACCTGCCCGACCCGAGCAAGCCGCTCGGCTGGTACGACTGCGACGCCCCGAAGAACGAGTCCCCGAACAACGACGGCCTGGTGAACCTGCCGCCCGTCACGCCCAACACCATCTGGTACTCGCCGCAGGGCGGTGGCGTGGACTACCCGCGCGACGCGAACGGTGTACCGAGCTACAAGCAGGAAGAGCAGAAGCTGCTGCTGCCGTGGCTCAAGGGCGGCGGCCAGGCCACCATGAACGGCCCGGTCTACCGCTTCGACGCCGCGAGCGACTCGGCGGTCAAGTGGCCGGCGTACTGGGACGGCAAGTGGTTCGTCGGCGACTTCTACGACGGAGACCAGCCGCGGCACGCGGTGCTCACCGATCCGAAGACCGTGGGCAAGGGCGGTCTGCCCGTGCACGCCGAATCACTGAAGAAGATCATCCCGGTGGGCTCCGGCGGTGTCCGCAACCTCATGGACTGGAAGTTCGCGCCCGACGGGTCGCTCTACGTCCTCGACTACGGGCGCGGGTTCTTCACCTCCGACTCCAACTCCGCGCTCTGGCGCGTGACCTACAAGGGCGGCGGGGCGACCCCGGCCGCGGACCAACTGGCGAGGAAGGCGGCGCAGTGACCTTCGGACACAGAACCGCGAGCTTCTGGACGGCCCTGCTGGCCGCTGTGGCGATGATTGTCGGACTGACGTCCGCGGCGGCCTACGGAAAGACCGACACCGCGCGGGCCGACGGCGGACAGACTGCCGCCGCCCAGGTCTTGACCTGGAAGGCCGGTGACGCCATCGACAAGTACCTCTCCTTCCCGACCACGGCGGTGGCGGGCCCCGCGACGATCGTCTTCGAGAACAGCACGGCCACCGGCAACACCACGGGAATGCCGCACACGCTGACGTTCTCCGTGTCGGACGTCGAGTTCAACAACGACGTCCCCCTCAACATCCTGGCCAATCCGAACGACGACATGGGCGGCAAGCACACCGCCGAGGTCAACCTCACGGAGGGCCGCTACTTCTACCACTGCACCATCCCGGGCCACGGCTCGATGCAGGGCATCCTGACCGTCACCGCGGGCAGCGGCGAGGACACCACCGCACCCGTCACGACGGCGAAGGTGGACGGCGACAAGAACGCCGACGGCGCCTACGTCGGCCAGGCCACCGTCACCCTGGCGGCCACCGACGAGGGCGCGGGCGTCGACAAGATCGAGTACGCGGTCGGCGCCGACGGCCCGTGGCAGCCGTACACGGCGCCCGTCGTCATCGACCAGGTCGGCACACACAAGATCCGCTACCGCGCGCACGACAAGGCGGGCAACGTCGAGGCGGAGAAGGCGGTCGACTTCGCCGTCGCCGCACCGCCGACGGACGACACGACCGCGCCGGAGACCTCGGCGACGGTCAGCGGCGACAAGGACGAGCAGGGCCGCTACCTGGGCATGGCCACGGTCACGGTCACCGCGTCCGACGCCGGCTCCGGTGTCAACACCATCGAGTACGCGCTCGGTGACGGCGCCTGGCAGCCGTACACCGGACCGGTGATGGTCAACGCGACGGGTACGCACAAGGTCCGCTACAAGGCGACCGACAAGGCGGGCAACGCCGCCGCGGAGAAGTCCGTCGACTTCACGGTCGTGGCACCGCCGGCCGAGGACAAGGAACCGCCGCAGACCACGGCCGGCGTCTCCGGCAAGCAGAACTCGGACGGCGCGTACATCACCAGTGCCACGGTGACCGTCGTCGCGGTGGACTCCGGCGGCTCCGGCGTCGACAGGGTCGAGTACTCGCTCGACGGCGGGCCGTACCTCGCGTACACCGAGCCCGTGCCGGTCGACCGGGTCGGTTTCCACACGGTCCTCTACCGGGCCACGGACAAGGCGGGCAACACTTCGACCGCCAAGTCCCTGTCCTTCACCGTCGTGGAGGGAGGCGGCGTCCCCGCACCCAACTGCCCCGAGTACGACGAGCGGGCGACGGTGATCGTCGGCACGGTCGACACCGGCATCCCGAACCGTATGACGAGCAGCCGCTGCACCGTCAACGAGCTGATCGAGGACGAGAAGGACTGGTCCTCGCACGCCCTGTTCCTCAAGCACGTCGACGAGGTGATCGACGCGCTGCTCGAGGAGGGGGTCATCGACGCCCGCGAGCACCGGAAGATCTACCGCGCGGCCAAGCAGTCCGGCATCGGCAAGCCGGGCCAGACCGACGGCTACCGCAAGCTCTTCGACGGCACCGAGGAGACGTTCGCCAAGTGGCAGCACGTCGGCGGCGGCAGGTTCTCGCTGAGCGCGGACGGGGCCATGACCAGCAGCACGACCGTGCCCGGCATGGGCATGCTGTGGTTCCCGCAGCGGCAGTACGGCGACTTCTCGCTGAAGCTCCAGTGGCGCGACGACGCACCGGGCTCCGGAAACGCCAACGGCGGTGTCTTCGTCCGCTTCCCGTACGTCCACGGCAACCCGGAGGAGTCCCGTCCGGAGTGGGTCGCGATCAAGTACGGCCATGAAGTCCAGGTCCTGGACCGCCCGGACGGCGACATGTACAAGTCCGGCTCGATCTACGGTTTCGACCGCGTCGGTCTCGCCGGCGCCGGAGTGACGCCGAAGGGCACCTGGAACGACTACGAGATCCGGGTGGAGGGTCAGCACTACTCGATCTTCCGCAACGGCAAGCTGATCAACGAGTTCGACAACACCGGCGGCCAGGTCTTCGAGCCCCCGCGTTCCGACGACCCGGGCACGGACGGCCGCCGGTTCGCCTCCGGCTACATCGGCCTCCAGGTCCACGGCACCACGGACGTCATCTCGTACCGCGACATCAGGATCAAGGAGCTCTAGTGCCCGTCCCGGCGAGCTTTGCCCTGTCGGGCGAACATCGCCGGTCACGGCAGTAGCTCCGACCGTCTGCTCGCACGCGAGGGCCCCCTCCTGCCCGGGAGGGGGCCCCTCGTCGTCATCGGCCCGGCCGGCCGTGGCTCACCGTGGCTCAGGTCGCGGGCTTCTTGGCGCGGCTCGGCTGGACGCGCTTCGGCTCTCCCGGCATCTTCGGGTAGTCGGGCGGGTACGGCAGATCGCCCATGCCGTGATCGCGTTCGTCCTTGCGCGACAGCTCGAGCAGGCTCTCCAGCGAGTAGGCGTGGTCGTCCATGTCGGCGTGCACGTCGCCGAGTTCGGCGAACCGGCCGGGCATCGTGGCCAGGTCGAAGTCGAGGGGTGACACGTCGTCGAGCTCCTCCCAGCGCAGCGGGGCGGAGACGGGGGCATGAGGGTGGGGGCGTACGGAGTAGGCCGAGGCGATCGTGCGGTCGCGGGCGGTCTGGTTGTAGTCCACGAAGATCCGCTCGCCGCGTTCCTCCTTCCACCACGCCGTGGTGACCCGTCCCGGCATCCGCCGCTCCAGCTCCCGGCCCACCGCGATGGCGGCGCGGCGCACCCCGGTGAACTCCCAGTCGGGCTCGATCGGCACGAAGACATGAACGCCACGGCCGCCGGACGTCTTGGGCCAGCCGCGCAGACCGTACTCGTCCAGCAGGGCCCGCAGTTCGTGGGCGGCGGCCACCGCGTCCTTGAAGTCGGTGCCCGGCTGGGGGTCGAGGTCGATGCGCAGCTCGTCGGGGTGGTCGACGGCTCCTCTGCGCACCGGCCACGGGTGGAACGGCAGCGTGCCGAGATTGGCCGCCCAGATCACGGCGGCGACCTCGTTGGGGCACATCTCGTCGGCGGTACGCCCGCTGGGGAAGGAGATGTGCGCGGTCGGGATCCAGTCGGGCAGGTACTTGGGGACGCGCTTCTGGAAGAAGGACTCACCCTCCACGCCTTCGGGGTAGCGCTCGAGCGTCGTCGGCCGGTCGCGGAGGGCCCGCACGATCCCCGGCCCGACGGCCAGGTAGTACCGCGCCACGTCCAGCTTGGTGAACCCCCGCTCCGGGAAATAGATCTTGTCCGGATTGGACACGCGTACGGTCCGCCCGCCTGCTTCCAGTTCCACCGCTGCACCCGCTGCACCCATGTGGGCCACGGTAGGCCGAGGGCGGTTATGTCGCATATCGGGCAGAATCAACGCATGGATCTGCCTGTGATGCCACCCGTGAAGCCGATGCTGGCCAAGGCCGTCAAGAAGATCCCGCCGGGGATGCAGTACGAGGCGAAGTGGGACGGCTTCCGGGCGATCGTGCACCGCGACGGTGAGGAGATGGTGATCGGCTCCCGCACCGGCAAGCCGCTCACCAGGTACTTCCCGGAGCTGGTCGTCGAACTGTCGACCAACCTGCCGGCCCGCTGCGTCGTCGATGGAGAGATCGTCATCGCCGACCAAGGGCGGCTGGACTTCGACCGGCTCACCGAGCGCATCCACCCCGCGGACTCCCGGGTGCGCATGCTCGCCGAGCGGACACCCGCGAGCTTCGTCGCCTTCGACCTCCTCGCACTCGGGGACGAGTCGCTGCTGGACGCGCCGCTCCGGGCGCGGCGGACGATGCTCACCGAGGTCCTCGCCAACGCGCGGCCGCCCGTGCACCTCGCGCCCGCGACCACCGATATGCAGGTCGCGCAGGAGTGGTTCGAGCACTACGAGGGCGCCGGCCTCGACGGGGTCGTCGCCAAGCCGCTGGACCTGCCCTACCGGCCGGACATCCGGGTGATGTACAAGGTCAAGCACGAGCGGACCGCCGATGTCGTGGTCGCCGGTTACCGGTTCCACAAGTCCGGACCGGTCGTCGGATCACTGCTGCTCGGCCTCTACGACGACTCCGGCGCGCTGCAGCACGTCGGCGTCTGCGCCGCGTTCTCGATGAAGCGGCGCGAGGAACTGGTGGAGGAGCTCGAGCCGCTGCGCATGGACGCGGTGGGCGATCACCCGTGGGCGGCCTGGACGGAGGAGAGCGCTCACGAGAGCGCCCGGCTGCCCGGTGCGCCGAGCCGCTGGTCCGGCAAGAAGGACCTGTCCTGGGTGGCGCTTCGACCCGAGCGGGTGGTCGAGGTCGCCTACGACCACATGGAGGGCGACCGCTTCCGGCACACGGCGCAGTTCCGGCGCTGGCGGCCGGACCGGGAGCCCGCCGGCTGCACGTACGCGCAGCTGGAAGAGCCCGTGAGCTACGACCTGGCCGAGGTGCTGTCGCCCTCCGGGCGCTGAGCACGGCTCGTCGCCGGGTGCCGGACCCTCGCTCTCACCGGGCGACGGGGACGGGGCGGGCGCCCCGCCCGCCGGGGAACCACGTGCCGGCGGCTACTCTCGCCCCCGGGACAGGACCGACCCGGTCGCGCGCGGCAGAGGGCCGGAACCCGCGCGTCTTCGCCTCCCGCCTCGACCGGGTCGCGGGCCGCTTTCCCGGCGGGTCCGTGGAGTCTCAGTCCTTGTAGTCGGGGGCGATCCGGTCGAGGAGGCGCAGCATGGCCGCCCATGCCAGGTCGTAGGCGCCGTCGTCCTCGAAATCGCCGGTCTCCTCCCCGGAGAGCTGCCGCGCGGTGTACTCGCACACCTCGGCCGGCGGCACGACCAGTGGCACGCCGCCCGCCTGCGCGGTGACCTGGATCTCGCACGCCTTCTCCAGGTAGTACATGCGCAGGAAGGCCTGGGCCGCGCTCTCACCGACCGTCAGCAGGCCGTGGTTGCGCAGGATCAGCGCCGGGTGGGTGCCGATGTCGGCGACGAGCCGCCGCTGCTCGTCGAGGTTGAGGGCGACGCCCTCGTAGTCGTGGTAGCCGACGCGGTTGTGGAACTCCATCGACATCTGGTTCAGCGGCAGCAGCCCGCCCTGCTGGGCGGCCACGGCGCAACCCGCCTTGGTGTGGGTGTGCAGGACGCACCGGGCGTCCTCGCGTGCCGCGTGGATGGCGCTGTGGATGACGAAGCCGGCCGGGTTGACCGGGTACGGCGCCGGTTCCACCGGATCGCCGGACAGGTCGATCTTGACGAGGTTGGAGGCGGTGATCTCCTCGAAGAGGAGCCCGTAGGGGTTGATGAGGAAGTGGTGGTCGGGGCCGGGCAGCCGCAGCGAGATGTGGGTGAAGATCAGGTCCGTCATCCGGAAGTGGGCCACCAGCCGGTAGACGGCGGCAAGTTCGCGGCGCAGCCGCAGCTCCTCGTCGGCCGTGGCGGGGGTTTCTGCTGTGGCGGCGGGGAGTACGGCGGTCATACGGCGGCTCCTTCGGCGGATGCGGCGGGGGCGGTGGGGTCGGCGGCGGCGACGGGGGCGGTGGGGTCGACGGCGGCGACGTGGGCGGTGGGGTCGACGACCGGGGTCACCGGGCGCCCGGTGCGGTGCCAGGCGATGACGTTCTCGGCCGGCTTGCACACATAGGCGCGGCGCGATGTGTCGGAGAGGTAGGCGCTGTGCGGGGACAGCCGGATGTCCGGGTGGCCGCGCAGCGGATCGCCCGGGGGCGGCGGTTCGACGGGGAAGACGTCGAGGGCGGCACCGGCGAGCCGGCCGCTGTCGAGGGCGTCCAGCAGGGCGGCGGTGTCGACGAGTTCGCCCCGGGAGACGTTGACGAGCAGGCCGCCGGGCCGGATCCGGCCGAGCAGCCGTGCGCCGGCGATGCCGTGCGTGGCGGGGGTGAGCGGTACGTGCAGGGACAGCACATCGGTGGCGGCGGCCAGTGCGTCGAGGTCGTCGTACCGCTCGACGCCCGCGGGCCAGTCGGCCTGCGCGGCGTGCGGGTCGTAGGCGGCGATCCGGCCGAAGACGGGGGCGGCGATCGTCGCGAGCCGCCGGGCGATGCGGCCGAGGCCGACCAGGCCGAGGGTCAGCTCGCTCGCGCGGCGCGGCAGGCCGCCCGCGGTGAACTCCTCGTTCCAGCCGCCCGTCCTGACGACGGCGTCGGCCTGCGGGAGGCGGCGGACCATCGACAGCGCGCAGGCGAAGGCGTGGACGGCGACGTCCTCGGTGGCCGCCGACGGCAGGTTGGCCACCCACAGGCCGCGGCGCGCGGCCTCCGCGGTGTCGATCATGTCGTAGCCGGCGGACATGGTGGCGATCATCCGCAGGCCGGGCAGGCGGTCGAGCAGCGGGGCGTCGACGCGGGCGTATCCGACGATCAGCGCGACGGCGTCCGCGGCGAGCGAGGCAATGACGTCGGGGTCGCGGCTGCCGGCGATCCGTACCTCGAAGCCGGCGTCGGCGAGCATCCGCACCCCGGGCTCCGGGTCGAGGTCCTCGGTGTCCGTGAAGACGGCCACGGGCTGCCTCATACCATCCTCCGCAGATGATTCGTCGGTTCTTGATGAGCTGAACGTACGATTCATCTTGCAGCGCTGTCCAGAGGCAGCCGAGCCGTACGCCCGTGACGCGGGTCACCTTCGGGCCGGCCCGGGCGGCGGGTGCCCGAGAATGTCAGCGGACCCCGGCTCGCACGGCAGCCGGGGCCGCCGAACACGAGGGGATCAACCCAGGTGGATCTGGACCGCATCGACCTGGCCGTCGTCCGTGAACTGCAGAACGACGGCCGCCTCACCTACGAGACGCTGGCGCAGCGCGTGGGTCTGTCCCGGCCGGCGACCCGGGCCCGCGCACAGCGACTGCTCGACTCCGGGGCGGTCCGGGTCGTCGCCGTCGTCCACCCGGTGATCCGCGGACTGACGGCGTCCGCGCACCTGTCGATCGACACGCACGGCCCGGCGGAACCGGTGGCACGGGCGATCGCGGCCATGCCGCAGGCCCCTTTCGTCACGCTCACCGCCGGGCAGCGGGCCGTCATGGCCGAGCTGCGCACGGACGGCTTCGACGCCCTGGACCGGGCGATCGAGCGGGTGCGGTCGCTGCCCGGCGTCTCCACCGTGGAGCCGCTGATCAGCGTCCGGCACATGAAGGACCCCTATCTCCTCGCCGAGAACCCGAGCGTGCACGAGCTGGACGACACGGACCGGAAGATCCTGGACGAGCTGGAGCAGGACGGCCGCCTGCCGTTCGCCGATCTGGCCGAGCGGGTCGGCCTGTCGCCGGGCGCCACCAGGTCGCGCACCCTGCGCCTGCTGGAGGACGGCGTCGCGAAGGTACTCGCCCTGGTCCGGCCCGAGCTGCTGGGCCTCGGCTACCTCTGCGGTTTCGCGGTGCGCGTCGACGGGGAGCGCGAGCCGGTCGCCGCCACCCTCGCCGGCTGGGACCGGGTGTCGTTCCTGTCGGCGTGCGTCGGCCGCGCCGAACTCGTCGGCACGATCAGCGCGGAGTCGCTCGGCGCGGTTCGCGCCACCCTCGACGACATGCGGGCTTGCACGGGGGTGCGCGGCGTGGAGAGCTGGGTGCACCTGGAGCTGATCAAGGAGCGCTACGACATGGGATCAACGAACGGTACGGCCGCACCGTGAACGGACCGTTCGACACCTCACGGCATCCCGTAACGGACGATCCGTAAGCGAGAGAGCCCAGAACTTCCGAAGATTGATTCTCGCCACCCCCTGGCCAACTTGTCGTTCGTTATCTATCGTCCAGACGAACGAATCAGCCGTTGAGTGTCGCGTTCGTCGACCCCGGCGTTCCCCTTGGCCGAAAGCAGGACCCTCATGCACCACCCTCCCGCCGATCTCCGTGCCGATCGCACCCTGCTGGTGACCGGTGCCGCCGTGGCGGCGGCCGGCACGGCCGCACGCGCCGAGGCCGTCGCCGTACGCGGCGACCGCATCGTGCACGTCGGCACCGCCGACGACGCCCGCGCGGCCCTCGGCGGCCGGGCCGACGAGACGCTGGAGCTCGACGGCGGCCTGGTCCACCCCGGTTTCGTCGACGCCCACTGCCACCCGGTGATGTACGGGCAGGCCTTGGCCTGGGTCGACTGCCGCCCCGAGCGCGTCCCCGACATCGACACCCTGGTCACCGTGCTGTCCGAAGCCGCCCGCGAGCTGCCCGCCGGCGTGCCCGTACGCGGCTTCGGGTACGAGCACCGCCGCCTCGCGGAGCGCCGCCACCCCACCTGCCACGACCTCGACCGGATCGCCACCGACCGCGAGGTGTACGTGATGAACGCCTCCGGCCACGGCGGTGTCGTCAACACCCACACGCTGCGCGCGTGCGGCATCACCGCGGGCACGCCCGACCCGGACGGCGGCTCCATCGGCCGCTTCGAGAGCGGTGAGCCCGACGGGCAGCTGTGGGACGCGGCCTGCGACCGGCTCACCGGCCCCGGCGGAGTGAAGATCGGCAACCACGGCCCGAACTTCCACCTCTCCGAGCCGGACGACATCATGGCCGACCACCTGCTGCGTGCCCAGGAGACCTTCCTCGCCGCCGGTGTGACCACGGTCGGCGACGCCCAGGCCTCGCGCCGCGAGATGGAGACGTATCTGCGGGCCCGCGAGAGCGGTGCGCTGCGGATGCGCGTCTCGGCGTACCTCACCTCCGCCCTCCTCGACACCGCCCTCGACCTCGGCGTCGTCCACGGCTTCGGCGACGACCTCTTCCGCGTACAGGGCGTGAAGTTCTACGCGGACGGCACGCTCGGCGGCTGGACGGCCTACTTCCCCGAGGGCTACGCGGCCGACTGCTGCCACCACGGGCAGCTCTACCACTCGGCCGAGGAGTACGCCGAAATCGTGCGCCGCGCCCATGCCGCCGGACTGCAGACGGCGACGCACGCCCAGTCGCCGTTCGCCATCGGCATGGTGCTCGACGCCGTCGAGAAGGCGCAGGCGGACGTCCCGCGCGCCGACATGCGCCACCGCATCGAGCACTGCGGGCTGCCCACCGACGAGCAGATCACCCGCATGGCCGGCCTCGGCGTCGTACCGGTCATGCAGCCGCAGCACCACCTGCGCACCGGCGACGGCACAATCACCGCGATCGGCGACCGCGGCCACCGCTACAACCCCGCCGGGCTCTGCCTGCCGGCCGGTGTCCCCGTGGTCTTCTCCTCGGACGCGCCGGTCGCACCGCCCGCGCCGCTGGAGGCCGTGTCCGCCGCCGCGACCCGGCGCACCGTCCTCGGCACCGTGCTCGGCGACACGTCGCTGCGGCTGCCGGTGGCCGACGGACTGCACGCCCACACCGCCGCCGCGGCGAGCGCCCTGCACCGGGAGCATTCGGTGGGTTCGCTCGCGCCCGGCATGCTCGCCGACTTCGTGGTCCTCGACTCCGACCCGCTGGACGGCGATCCGTCCGAGCTCGCGTCGATCGGCGTACGTGAGACCTGGATCGGCGGGTCACGCGCCTGGGCCGCCCCCGGTCGCTGAGACCCCGTCCGCCGCCCCTCCCCCGAACCTCGTCCCCGCTCCCCGCTCCCCGCTCCCCGCTCCCCGCTCCCCGCTCCTGCCGGAGGCTCCCGTGTCCCAGCCAGCCAAGCCAGCGAAGCAGCAGAACCCGCTGAGAGCCGCCTTCGCCGCACTCGCCGGAACGTCCATCGAGTGGTACGACTTCTACGCTTTCGCCACCGCCGCGGCCATCGTCTTCGACGACGTCTTCTTCCCGGCGGACATGCCGCCCCTGCTCAAGACCCTGTCCGCGTTCGGCACGTTCGCCGTCGGCTTCCTCCTCCGCCCGCTCGGCGGCATCGTCTTCGGGCACATAGGCGACCGCGTCGGCCGCAAGAAGACCCTCGTCATCACCCTCCTCATGATGGGTGTCGCGTCGTTCGCGATCGGCCTGCTGCCCACCTACGCGCAGGTCGGCGCGCTCGCGCCGGCGCTGCTGATCATCCTCCGGCTCATCCAGGGCATCGCCATCGGCGGCGAATGGGGCGGCGCGGTGCTGGTCGCCGTCGAGAACGCACCGAAGGGCCGGGCGACGTTCTTCGGCTCCTTCGCCCAGCTGGGCTCCTCGGTCGGCGCACTGCTGTCGACCGGCGCGTTCTCCCTGATGCACCTGTGGGGTGACGAGGCGTTCAGGACCTGGGGCTGGCGTGTGCCGTTCCTCGCGTCCGCCGTGCTCGTCGTCATCGGCCTCGTCATCCGACTGAAGCTGGAAGAGGCGCCGGTCATGGACGAGATCCGTGCCCAGCGGACGGAGCAGGACAAGCTCCCGGTCGTCGAGGTGTTCCAGACCTCCTGGCGCACCGTCCTCGTGGGCGTCTTCGCCCTGGCGACGGCCACCGGCGGGTACTACGTCGTCACCAGCTACTTGCTGACGTACGGCACCGGCGAGCTGGGCCTGTCCGAGGCCATGCTGCTGGGCGGACTGACCCTGGCCGCCTTCTTGGAACTCGCCGTCACTCCCGGCCTGTCCTGGCTGGGCGACCGGGTCGGCGCGCACAAGGTCGTGATCGCCGGTCTGATCGGTGTCGTCGTCCTCTCCGTACCGCAGTTCCTCGTGATGGGCACGGGCAGCGTCTTCCTGATCTACGCGATGATGCTGGCGATGCGGTTCACGATGTCGGCGCTGTACGGGCCGATCGCCGCGATCCTCGCCGAGGGCTTCGCGCCCCGGGTCCGCTACACCGGGATCTCGCTCTCCTACCAGATCTGCAACATGATCTTCGGCGGGTTCGCACCGCTGGCGGCGGTGTCGCTGACGGCGCTGGCCGGAGGCCACTACTGGCCGGCCGCCGCACTGCTGATGCTGATCTCGGCGATCGGCATCTGGTGCACGGCGCTCCTGCGCCGGATGCGGGACACCCACCCGGCATCACCGGCGTCCGACAGGGCCGCGGTGCCGGCCGCAGTCTGACAGGGCGACGCGCGGGGCGCGTGGCATCGGCCGGCATACGGCGTGCGGTCTGCGGCTTTCTGCCGCAGACCGCACGCGCCCCTTCCGGTGAGTCTGCGTGCCCCGCTCGCCGGCTCTTCGTCTCATGGACACCGCAGACCCCGGTCGCGGATTGAGCAAAACGCTCATGACGAGTCCGACGGTGCGCTGCGGATGATTCGGGCAGTGACGGCGCCGTCCTGCAGACCTCGATCGGCGAGCATCTCGCCGTACTCGCCGCTTTTGATCAATGCGTCGAGCGCTTTCATGATCGCGTCGCATAGCGTGGGTTAAAGCTGTTGACAGCCATGACGAGGGGACGTCCTCGGTCAGATCAGCTTTCGATAGATGGAACTTTCCATCGGAGTTCCGCGCTGTGTGGACGGCCCATGGAAGGCTTGTGACGAACGCGCCCAAGTTGCCGTTTTTCAAGGCCGGCTCGATCGGGTCAAGTTTCTGCTCGTCTTCATCGGAAAACTCGCCCAGGGCCACATCGAAGAGTCTTGTGTCATCTCGGTTCAGGACCCCGTCGATCATCTGGCTTGGAGTCGAAATGCCGACGATCTCTACTTTCAGGCCGAGTTGGTCACCGAGTGCGCGGGCCAGGTCGGGGTCGAGTCCGGAGGAGCTGCGTCGAGCGGAGGAGATTCCAGCGTCCGTCAGCCGGCAAGCCGGAGCCCCGGACCGGACGACGCCCTCCGCCCGCACTCGGCACCGTGCAGGCGGCCGAACTCCTCTCCACTGCCGGTGTGTTGCGTGCGGGCGAGGATGCGAAGGGTGGATGCGGCGAGCCGGGTGGAGACCGGGAGCGCCATGCG
>NZ_JBEXRZ010000050.1:0-40413 GCF_040613325.1 Streptomyces sp. NPDC006283
GAAGCTGCGGTACTCCCTGCGCTCCTGCGCGGACACGATCCAGCGTGCGGCCACGAGGCAGGTCAGGCTGCCGCCGATGAGGCCAAGGCCCAGCGGCTCTGGGCGGGTATGGCGGTGGGCCGCCGTCCCGGGCCCGCGCCGCGATCGCCGACGGGCCGGGCGCGGCCCCCGTCGAGCCGGACGCGCCTCTGTGCAGGGGCTCGGGGCGGCGTGCACGGTGGGGGTGCGCGCCGGCCCGTCCTGTCAGGGTTCCGCCCCCGGCCCCGCGCCTCACTCGCGGCGGGGCCGGGCGAGCCCGCGTCCCGGGCGAACGCGGGGCGGAGGCGACGGCACGCGCGGAGCGCCCCGTGAACCGGGCGAAGGCGGGGCCGAGGGGACGGCGCGCGGCGCCGCGAGCGGGGGCAGCACGATGGCCCCCGCGGAGCATTCCGCGAGGGCCATCCGCACAGCATCGGCCGCGCCGTCAGACGATCGGGCCGCCCGGCAGTTCAACCTTCGCGCCGAGCTTCTCGAGCTTCTCCATGAAGTTCTCGTAGCCCCGGTTGATCAGGTCGATCCCGTGCACCCGCGACGTCCCCTGCGCCGCCAGGGCGGCGATCAGGTACGAGAAACCGCCGCGCAGGTCCGGGATGACCAGGTCCGCGCCCTGGAGCTTCGTGGGGCCCGAGACCACCGCGGAGTGCAGGAAGTTGCGCTGGCCGAAGCGGCAGTGGGAGCCGCCCAGGCACTCGCGGTACAGCTGGATGTGCGCGCCCATCTGGTTCAGCGCCGACGTGAAGCCGAGCCGCGACTCGTACACCGTCTCGTGCACGATGGACAGGCCCGTCGCCTGGGTCAGGGCCACCACCAGCGGCTGCTGCCAGTCCGTCTGGAAGCCGGGGTGCACGTCCGTCTCCAGCGCGATGGACTTCAGCCGCCCGCCGGGGTGCCAGAAGCGAATGCCCTCGTCGTCGATCTCGAACGCGCCACCGACCTTCCGGTACGTGTTCAGGAACGTCATCATCGAGCGCTGCTGCGCGCCCCGCACGTAGATGTTGCCCTCGGTCGCCAGCGCCGCAGACGCCCAGGAGGCCGCCTCCAGGCGGTCGGGGAGCGCGCGGTGCGTGTAGCCGCCGAGTTTGTCGACACCGGTGATCCGGATGGTCCGGTCGGTGTCCATGGAGATGATCGCGCCCATCTTCTGCAGTACGCAGATGAGGTCCTCGATCTCCGGCTCGACCGCCGCGTTGGTCAGCTCGGTGACACCCTCGGCGAGCACGGCCGTCAGCAGCACCTGCTCGGTCGAGCCGACGGACGGGTACGGCAGGCGGATCTTGGTGCCGCGCAGCCGCTGCGGAGCCTCCAGGTACTGCCCGTCCGCGCGCTTCTCGATCGTCGCGCCGAACTGGCGCAGCACGTCGAAGTGGAAGTCGATGGGCCGACCGCCGATGTCGCAGCCGCCGAGGCCGGGGATGAAGGCGTGGCCGAGCCGATGCAGCAGCGGGCCGCAAAAGAGGATCGGGATGCGCGACGAGCCCGCGTGGGCATCGATGTCGGCGACGTTCGCGCTCTCGACGTGGGTGGGGTCGAGGACCAGCTCACCGGGCTCCTCGCCGGGGCGGACCGTCACCCCGTGCAGCTGCAGCAGCCCGCGTACGACTCTCACGTCACGGATGTCCGGCACGTTGCGCAGCCGGCTCGGGCCACTGCCGAGCAGGGCGGCGACCATCGCCTTTGGCACGAGGTTCTTCGCGCCGCGGACGCGGATCTCGCCCTCGAGCGGGGTTCCGCCGTGGACAAGCAGTACATCGTCTGTGCCGGTCATGAATCTCGCGTTCCGGAGGGCTCCCCCCGGCGAAGCGAGGGAAGGGCGGTCGGGTGGCCAGAGAAAAGGGTAAGGGGGCGGAGCACCGATTCCGTAAGGGTGAGGACCCATCTCGGCCGTAATGAATTGGGCACAACACGCTGTGTCCGCCGGGCCTCGCGTACCGTCACCGTCCCGCCCCTCGGAAGCGGACGCGACGCCTCCGCGTCCGCTCCGCGCGCAGCACCCGCTGAGCTGCGCCCATCGTGCGCATGCCCGCGGATGCGGGGGTGCACTCCCGCGCTCGGGCCCCGCGGAACGCGAAGATGCGGGATCATGTCTGGCATGACCGAGGTGTCCTCGCTCACAGGCCGGCTGCTTGTCGCCGCACCCGCCCTGGCTGACCCGAACTTCGACCGGGCGGTGGTTTTGCTGCTCGATCACGACGACGAGGGCTCCCTCGGGGTGATCCTGAACAGGCCCACTCCGGTGGTCGTGGAGGACATTCTCGAGTCGTGGGCGGCGCTGGCCGGTGAACCGGGCGTCGTCTTCCAGGGCGGCCCCGTCGCCCTCGACTCGGCGCTCGGCGTTGCGGTGATCCCCGGCGACGAGGGCCCGGTCGGCTGGCGGCGGGTGTACGGGGCGATCGGCCTCGTCGATCTGGAGGCCCCGCCGGAGCTGCTCGGAGGGGCGCTCGGCTCCCTGCGGATCTTCGCCGGTTACGCGGGCTGGGGTCCCGGCCAGCTGGAGGACGAGCTCCAGGACGGCGCGTGGTACGTCGTGGAGTCGGAGCCGGGGGACGTCTCCTCGCCCCACCCGGAGAGCCTGTGGCGCTCCGTGCTGCGACGCCAGCGCAATGAGCTGGCCATGTTCGCGACGTACCCGGACGACCCGAGCCTGAACTGAATCCCTGAACGGTTCCCCGGCGCCGGCCCTTCTGGGCCGGTTGGCCCAGGCGGCAGGGCCTTGCTCCCGCAGGGGCCGTGTCGTGAGTACCCTTGGAGCCCATGAGCACTCTTGAGCCCGAGCGCGGGACAGGCACGGGGACCCTCGTAGAGCCGACACCCCAGGTGTCGCACGGCGACGGCGACCACGAGCGCTTCGCGCACTACGTCCAGAAGGACAAGATCATGGCGAGTGCCCTCGACGGCACTCCCGTCGTGGCACTGTGCGGGAAGGTCTGGGTGCCGGGGCGTGACCCCAAGAAGTACCCGGTCTGCCCCATGTGCAAGGAGATCTACGAGTCCATGGGCGCGGGTGGCGACAAGGACAAGGGCAAGGGCGGCAAGGACAAGAAGTAACCGCTCCGACCGGTCGGCAACGGCCCCCGGGACGCGCTTCGGCGCTCCCGGGGGCCGTTTGTGTTCCGTCTTGCGGCGGCGGCTGCCGTTGCACGCAGTGCTTCACCCGGTCACAGAGTGGTTGAGACCTCTTGTCCGGCCGTGTGCCCCGCTCTAGCCTCCTGCGTGTTGTGCAGTGCGAAACACCCGTTGCGTATGCTGCAACGCCAATTCGTAGGGGTCCACGCATGAAGCTCATCTCCCGAACAGCCGCCAGGGCCGCGGCACTTGTGCTGGCGGGGATCACCGCCACCGCCTGCGCCCCCCAGACCTCCGACAACAGCGCACAGCAGGACGACAAGAGCGGCACACTGCGGGTCTGGCTGTTCCAGGAGGTCAACAACAAGCCGAAGGGGCAGGTCGTCGACGCCGCTGTCGCCGCCTTCGAGAAAGCGCACAGGGGCGCGAAGGTCGAGGTCGAGTACATACCGGTCGAGACGCGCGCCCAGAAGATGAAGGCGGCGTTCAACGACCCGAAGAGCGCCCCCGACGTCATCGAGTACGGGAACACCGACACGGCCGGCTACGTCAGGGACGGCGGACTCGCCGACGTCAGCGCCGAGTTCAACGCCTGGAGCGAGGCCAAGGACACCGACCCCACGGCCAAGCAGTCCGTCACCGTCGACGGCAGGATCTACGGCGCCCCGCTCTTCGTCGGTGTTCGCGCGCTCTACTACCGCACCGACGTCTTCGAGGACCTGGGCATCGAGGCGCCCAAGACCCAGGACGAGCTCATCGCCACCGCCAAGAAGATCCACAAGCAGAAGCCGGACCTCTACGGGCTCGCCGTCGGCGGCGCCTACACCTACGGCGCCATGCCCTTCATCTGGGCCCACGGCGGCGAACTGGCCGAGGAGAGCGGGGGCTCCTACACCTCCGCCATCGACAGCCCCGCCGCCCAGAAGGGCATCAGGGCCTACACGTCCCTGTTCGGCGACGACAACTGCCCGGCCGCCAAGTGCGCGTCCATGGGCGGCAACGCCACCGTCACCGCGTTCGCCTCCGGCAAGGCGGCCATGGCGATCGGCGGCGACTTCAGCCACCAGGCCGTCGACGCCGGCTCGGTCAAGGGCAAGTACGCGGTCGTGCCGCTGCCGGGCCTGAAGGCCGGCGAGATCGCCCCCGCGTTCGCGGGCGGCAACAACGTCGGAGTACTCAAGAGCAGTTCGCACCGAACCCTGGCGGTCGACCTGATGAAGCAGCTCGCCGGCAAGGAGACCCAGGGCAAGCTCTTCGACGCGATGGGCTTCCTGCCGACCTACACCGACGTGCGCACCGAAGCGGCGAAGAAGCGGCCGTTCGTCGAGCCCTTCATCACCACGCTCGGCGCCGAGGCCAAGTTCGTCCCCGCCTCGCCCGCCTGGGGGCAGATCGACGCCTCGCTCGTCCTGCCGACGATGTTCCAGGAGATCGTCAGCGGCAAGAAGGGCATCGCCACGGCCTCCGGGGACGCCGCCGAGAAGATGGACGCCGCGTTCACCGACGCGGGCTGAGCCCATGGCGTACAGGACAGCTGCCGCGGAGCCGGCCGTGGTCGCCACGGGGACCACGGGCCGCCGCCCGCCGCGGACGAATGCGCCGCCCGCCACCAGGACCCGCCGCCGAGGCGGGTGGACACCCTGGCTCTACCTCGCACCCGCCCTCGTGGTGCTGGCGGCTCTGCTGGTCTACCCCATCTACCAGCTCGGTCTGATCTCCTTCCTCGAATACACCCAGGCACAGGTCAGCGGCGGCGAACCGACCACCTTCCAGGGGCTCGGCAACTACCGGGCGCTGTTCGCGGACAGCCAGTTCTGGCAGGTGCTGCTGGCGACGCTGCTCTTCGCCGCGGCGTGCGTCATCACCACCCTCGCTGTCGGCTGCGCGCTGGCCGTCCTGCTGACCCGCGTGCGCGCCCTGCCACGACTCGCTCTGATGCTGGCCGCACTCGGCGCCTGGGCGACCCCGGCGATCACCGGCTCCACCGTCTGGGTCTTCCTCTTCGACCCGGACTACGGCCCGGTCAACCGCCTGCTGGGGCTGGGCGACTTCTCCTGGACCTACGGCCGCTACAGCGCCTTCGCGCTCGTCCTGTTCGAGGTCGTGTGGTGCTCGTTCCCGTTCGTGATGGTGACCGTGTACGCGGGCATCAAGGCGATTCCGGGGGAGGCGCTGGAGGCGGCCTCGCTGGACGGGGCCTCGCAGTGGCGGATCTGGCGTTCCGTCATGGCGCCGATGCTGCGGCCCATCCTGGTGGTCGTCACCATCCAGTCGATCATCTGGGACTTCAAGGTATTCACCCAGATCTACGTGATGACGAACGGCGGAGGCATTGCCGGACAGAATCTCGTGCTCAACGTGTACGCCTATCAGAAGGCCTTCGCGTCGTCGCAGTACAGCCTGGGCTCCGCGATCGGCGTCGTCATGCTGGTGATCCTGCTGGCGGTCACGCTCGTGTATCTGCGGCTTCTGCGGCGCCAGGGAGAAGAGATATGAGCCTCGAAAGGCGCGGATTTCGCGGCCCCCTTTCCCCGCGTGCCCGACGGCTTTCCCCGCAGGCCGGACGCACTTCCCCCGGTGTCCGGCGTGCGTCCCTGCGGGTCCGGCGCCCCTGGCGGCTCGTGGCGGAGGCATCGGCGCTCGTCATCGCGGTCGCCGTCGCCTTTCCGCTGTACTGGATGGTTCTCTCCGCCTTCAAACCGGCCGGTGAGATCCAGTCCACCGATGCGAAGCCGTGGACCCTCGCGCCCTCACTGGACTCGTTCCGCCGGGTCTTTCGGCAGGAGGAGTTCGGCGGCTATTTCGTCAACAGCCTCATCGTCGCCGGGACGGTCGTCCTCGCGTCGGCCCTCATCGCGTTCCTGGCGGCCACCGCGGTCACGCGCTTCCGATTCAGGTTCCGCACCACGCTGCTGATCATGTTCCTGGTGGCGCAGATGGTGCCGGTCGAGGCGCTCACCATTCCGCTCTTCTTCCTGATGCGCGACTTCGGGCAGCTGAACACCCTCGGTTCGCTGATCCTGCCGCACATCGCCTTCTCGCTGCCGTTCGCCGTCTGGATGCTGCGGGGCTTCGTCAAAGCGGTCCCCGAAGCCCTGGAGGAGGCGGCGTACATCGACGGCGCGAGCCGCACCCGCTTCCTGTGGCAGATCCTCTTCCCGCTGGTCTTCCCCGGGCTCGTGGCGACGAGTGTCTTCTCGTTCATCTCGACGTGGAACGACTTCCTGTTCGCCAAGTCGTTCATCATCAGCGACACCTCGCAGTCGACCCTGCCGATGGCGCTGCTGGTCTTCTTCAAGCCCGACGAGAACGACTGGGGCGGGATCATGGCGGCGTCGACCGTGATGACCGTGCCGGTGCTCGTCTTCTTCGTACTCGTACAGCGGCGTCTGGTCTCCGGCCTGGGCGGCGCGGTGAAGGACTGAAAGGCTGACGGCATGACAGACCACGTGACCGACCTGATCCCGGCGCCCGGCAGCGCCGCATGGACGGCATCCTCACCCGCCCTGTGCGTACTCGACGAGCGGACGTGGATCGACGCCCGCCCCGGCACGGAGGGAACGGCGCAGTGGCTGCGCGCCACCGTCGGCGCGGCCACCGGGCTGCCGCTCCACGCCGGCAACGCCGCGGACGCCGACGCTCAGGGGGACGGCGGCGCCGCCACCAGTCGCATCGTGCTGGCCATCGACACCGGCGTTGCCCACGAGGGCTACCGCCTCGTGGCCGACGGCCCCGAGATCCGGATCGAAGGCGGCAGCGCCGCAGGGGTGTTCTGGGGCGCGCAGACCCTGCGGCAGCTCCTCGGGCCGGCGGCCCACCGGCGGGCGCCGCTGACGAAGGGCGCGCAGTGGGAGCTGCCCGCGGTCACGATCGAGGACGCGCCCCGGTTCCCCTGGCGCGGCATGATGCTCGACGTCTCACGGCACTTCATGCCGAAGGACGGCGTCCTGCGCTACCTGGACCTGCTGGCCGCGCACAAGCTCAACGTCTTCCACTTCCACCTCACCGACGACCAGGGCTGGCGCATCGAGATCAAGCGCCACCCCCGGCTCACCGAAGTCGGCGCATGGCGGGCGCGCACCAAATACGGACACCGGGCCTCACCCCTGTGGGACGACGAACCCCACGGCGGCTACTACACGCAGGACGACATCCGGGAGATCGTTGCCTACGCCGCCGAGCGGCATATCACCGTCGTCCCCGAGATCGACATCCCCGGGCACTCGCAGGCCGCCATCTCCGCATATCCGGAACTGGGCAACGCGGACGTCATCGACACAACCTCCCTGACAGTTTGGGACAACTGGGGCGTGAGTCCCAACGTACTCGCACCCACTGACAACACCCTCCGCTTCTACGAGGGCGTGCTCGAGGAGGTCCTCGAGCTCTTCCCCTCCACGTTCGTGCACATCGGCGGTGACGAGTGCGCCAAGGACCAGTGGAAGGCCTCGGCGGCCGCACAGGCGCGCATCAAGGAGCTGGGGCTGGCCGACGAGGACGAACTCCAGTCGTGGTTCATCCGCCACTTCGACCGCTGGCTGACCGACCGGGGCCGACGGCTCATCGGCTGGGACGAGATCCTCGAAGGAGGCCTCGCCCCCGGCGCCGCCGTCTCCTCATGGCGCGGCTACAAGGGCGGCATCGCCGCCGCGGAGGCCGGCCACGACGTCGTCATGTGCCCCGAGCAGCAGGTGTACTTGGACCACCGGCAGGCCGACGGCGACGAACCGATGCCGATCGGGTTCGTACGCACCCTCGAGGACGTCTACCGTTTCGAGCCCGTGCCCCCGGCGCTCAACCCAGAGGCCGCCGCGCATGTGCTGGGCACGCAGGCGAACGTCTGGACCGAGGTCATGCAGGACAGCGCCCGCGTCGACTACCAGGTCTTCCCGCGCCTCGCCGCCTTCGCCGAGGTCGCCTGGTCCCGGCTGCCCGCTCCCGCCGAGCGCGACTTCACGGACTTCGAACGCCGAATGGCCGCCCACTACAGCCGCCTTGACGCGCTCGGAGTCGACTACCGGCCGCCCAAAGGCCCGTTGCCGTGGCAGCGGCGTCCCGGTGTCCTCGGACGCCCGATCGAAGGCGCGCCACCGAACGTATGAGCCCCGGGCTCCAGGGACGCGCCGGCGCCGTACCGGAGGCGAGGCGGGCGTGCGACGCCGAAGCCCCGGTCCGGCCGGGCGCTCCAACAAGAAATGGGTAAACCGGACCATTGTGGCGAGCATCAACCAGTGGGGCGGATACGCCCTTCGCGGACCCTCTCGTCGGTCAATCCGGAAGATGTGCCAGAGTTGCCACGTCCGCCCTGTGAGCACGTACGGTACGGCAACACAGGTGGGACAGCCGGGACACCGGAAAGGGGCAGCTGGGTGACCACGCACTCACCGCAGACGGCGCAGTCGGTGACGTTGCCGGCCTCGCTCGACGAGGCAGTGGCGGCGCTCGGCGCCATGCCCGCCGCCGTTCCCGTCGCGGGCGGCACCGACCTCATGGCGGCGGTCAACAAGGGCCAGCTGCGTCCCGCCGGGCTGGTCGGCCTCGGCCGCATCAGCGAGATCCGCGGCTGGCGCTACCAGGACGGTCACGCCCTGCTCGGCGCCGGCCTCACCCACGCCCGGATGGGCCGCCCCGACTTCGCGGCCCTCATCCCCGCGCTCGCCGCTTCCGCGCGTGCGGCCGGCCCGCCCCAGATCCGTAACGCGGGCACGCTCGGCGGCAACATCGCCGGCGCCGCCCCCACCGGCGACACCCTGCCCGTGCTGGCGGCCCTCGAGGCCGACCTGGTGATCGCGGGTCCCGGCGGCGCCCGCCGCGAGATCCCCGTGTCCCACCTGCTGGCCGGCCGGGAGATGCTCGGCCCGGCCGAACTGATCGGCTTCGTACGGGTACCGCTCCTGCACGCCCCGCAGGTCTTCCTGAAAGCCACCGGCCGCACCGGCCCCGGCCGCGCCACCGCCTCGGTGGCCGTCGTCCTCGACCCGGCACGGCGCGGCGTGCGCTGCGCGGTGGGCGCCATCGCGCCGATGCCGCTGCGGCCCCTGGAGGCCGAGCGGTGGATCGCCTCGCTGATCGACTGGGACGGCGAGCGCGGCCTCGCGGGCGAGGCGCTCGCCGCGTTCGGCGAGTACGTCGCCGCCGCCTGCATCCCCGACCCGGCACCGGTCCCGGCGGGCGAGGAGCAACCGGTACTGTCTCCGGCCGTACTGCACATGCGGCGCACGGTCGCCGCGCTGGCCCGACGAGCACTGGGGAGGGCGCTGTCGTGAGCAACGAGGACAACCCGCAAGGCCTTCCGCCGGAGTTCCGGGAACTTCCGGACGGCTACGAGCCGGAGCGCGGCGGTGAGCACTACGACCAGTACAGCTCCTACGGTTCGTACGGCACGCACGAGGCGTACGGGTCGCAGGGCGACCATGGCGGCTGGCAGCCCACGCCGCAGGGCGGCGAGTACGACGGAGAGGCCACGGCCTTCTTCCAGCTGCCGCCCGAGTTCACGGCGGACGCCGCCCCGCTCGAGGCCCCCGGGCACGGCTACGTACCACCGATGATCACTCCGCTGACGCCCGCGGCGACCGCCGACCCGGCGGCGACGGGCAACTGGGCGCCGCAGTGGCCGGAGCCTGCCGCCCAGGAGGCTCAGGAGCCGGCGGAGCGGAACGGCACAGGCCAGTGGACCTTCCACGAGGCGGAGCCGAGTGCATCGCCGCAGCCCGGATCCGTATCCGGCTACCCCCTGCACCCGGACGCCGCGTCGGCGCCCGCCGGCGGGGCCGAGAGCGACGCGGACCTGGATTCCGACTCCGGCGAATTCCCGCTGCCGTCGGGAGACGCCGCCTCTTGGGGAGGCATGGCTCCGGGAGCTACGACTCCGCCCGCGACGCTGCCCGGAGGCGCGCCCGCGCCGTGGGCGACGCTGCCGGGGGGAGCGCCTGCGCCGTGGGCGGAGCAGGAGCAGCAGGAGCAGGCCAAGCCACAAGAGCAGGCACAGGAGCAGCAGGCGGAGCGCGAGCAGGCGGGCGAGCCGGCCGCGGCCGATGCCCCCGAACCGGCGGCGGCAGCGGATCCGCTGCCCCAGGGCGCGGACACCGCCACGACCGCCCCCGCGACCTCCGTCACCGATGCCGGCGCCTCCACGTCCTCGTCCGCGTCCTCGTCCGCTGAACCGGCCGAGACCGCCCCCGAGGAGCCCGCGCCCCCGGCGCTGCCCGAGGACGTGGACCCCCTCCCGAACGGGAACGAGGAGCACCCGCCGACGTCCTACGTGCTGCGCGTCAACGGCACCGACCGCCCCGTCAGCGACGCCTGGATCGGCGAGTCCCTGCTCTACGTGCTGCGCGAGCGCCTCGGCCTCGCCGGCGCCAAGGACGGCTGCTCCCAGGGCGAGTGCGGCGCCTGCAACGTGCAGGTCGACGGCCGCCTCGTCGCTTCCTGCCTGGTTCCCGCGGCGACCGCCGCGGGCTCCGAGGTCCGCACCGTCGAGGGACTGGCCACCGACGGCGAACCCTCCGACGTCCAGCGCGCGCTGGCCGCCTGCGGCGCGGTCCAGTGCGGCTTCTGCATCCCCGGTATGGCCATGACCGTCCACGACCTCCTCGAGGGCAACCACGCCCCCACGGAACTGGAGACCCGCCAGGCCCTGTGCGGCAACCTCTGCCGCTGCTCCGGCTACCGGGGCGTCCTCGACGCCGTACGCGACGTGGTCGCCGAACGCGCGGCGAGCGCCGCGGCCACGGACCCGGCGGATGCGGAGGCCGCGGCGGACGAGGGCGCGGAACCGCGCATCCCGCACCAGGCGCCCCCCGGCGCAGGTAGTGTGCAGGTCCACCCGCACGACGGAGGCATGGCGTGAGCAACGACGCGGCCACCACTGCGATGCCGCAGCCGGTCGACAGCCCTCAGCCGGAAGCTCCTGCCCACGGCCTCGGCGCCTCCCTCCCTGCGGCCGACACCCGCGCGAAGACGGAAGGCACGTTCCCCTACGCCTCCGACCTGTGGGCGGAAGGCCTGCTGTGGGCGGCGCTGCTGCGCTCGCCGCACCCGCACGCCCGCATCGTCTCCGTCGACACCTCCGCCGCGCTCGAGATGCCGGGCGTACGGGCGGTCGTCACCCACGAGGACATCCCCGGCGACGGCGCGTACGGCAGGCGCATCGCGGACCGGCCCGTCTTCGCCGCCGACATCGTCCGCCACCACGGCGAGGCGATCGCCGCGGTCGCCGCCGACCACCCCGACACGGCTCGCCTCGCGGCGGCGGCGATCGCCGTCGAGTACGAGGTCCTCGAGCCGGTCACCGACCCCGAGAAGGCCTTCGCCGCAGAGCCCCTGCACCCCGACGGCAATCTCATCCGCCACATCCCGCTCCGCTACGGCGACCCGGACGTGACGGGCGAGGTGATCGTCGAGGGCCTGTACCGCATCGGCCGCCAGGACCCGGCCCCCATCGGCGCCGAGGCCGGCCTGGCCGTGCCCCGCCCCGACGGTGGCGTCGAGCTCTACGTCGCCTCCACCGACCCGCACACCGACCGCGACCTGGCGGCGGCCTGCTTCGGCCTCGAGACTGAACGCGTCAAGGTCGTCGTCACCGGCGTCCCCGGCGCGACCGGCGACCGCGAGGACCCCGGCTTCCAACTGCCCCTCGGCCTGCTCGCACTTCGCACCGGCTGCCCGGTCAAACTCGCCGCCACCCGCGAGGAGTCCTTCCTCGGCCACGCCCACCGCCACCCGACCCTGCTGCGCTACCGCCACCACGCCGACTCGGAGGGCCACCTGGTCAAGGTCGAGGCGCAGTTGCTGCTCGACGCGGGCGCGTACGCCGACGCCTCCTCCGAGTCGCTGGCCGCCGCCGTCGCCTTCGCCTGCGGCCCGTACGTCGTCCCGCACGCCCACATCGAGGGCTGGGCGGTCCGTACGAACAACCCGCCGTCCGGCCACGTCCGCGGCGAGGGCGCGATGCAGGTCTGCGCCGCGTACGAGGCGCAGATGGACAAGCTCGCCACGAAACTGGGCCTGGACCAGACCGAGATCCGCCTGCGCAACGTCCTGGCCACCGGTGACATCCTTCCCACCGGCCAGACGGTCACCTGCCCGGCCCCGGTGGCCGAACTGCTGCAAGCCGTACGGGACTTCCCCCTGCCGCCCCTCCCCAAGGACTCCCCGGAGGACGACTGGCTCCTCCCGGGCGGCCCCGAAGGAGCCGGCGAACCGGGCGCGGTACGCCGCGGCGTCGGCTACGCCCTCGGCATGGTCCACATGCTCGGCGCAGAAGGCACCGACGAGGTCTCGACCGCCACGGTCAAGGTCCACGACGGCACCGCCACGGTCATCTGTGCTGCCGTCGAGACGGGCTCCGGATTCACCACGCTCGCCCGCCAGATCGTCCAGGAGACGCTCGGCATAGACGACGTCCGCGTGGCCTCCGTCGACACCGACCAGCCCCCGGCCGGCCCGGCCGCCCACGGCCGCCACACCTGGGTCTCCGGCGGAGCGGTGGAACGCGCGGCGAAAATGGTCCGCACCCAGCTCCTCCAGCCGCTGGCCCACAAGTTCGGCATGTCGACGGAGCTCCTCCAGATCACCGACGGCAAGATCACTTCGTACGACGGCGTCCTGTCGACGACGGTCACCGAAGCGATGGACGGCAAGGAACTGTGGGCCACGGCCCAGTGCCGCCCCCACCCCACGGAGCCCCTGGACGCGTCCGGCCAGGGCGACGCCTTCGTGGGCCTGGCGTTCTGCGCGATCCGCGCCGTCGTCGACGTCGACATCGAACTCGGCTCGATCCGCGTGGTCGAGATGGCCGTGGCCCAGGACGTCGGCCGCGTCCTCAACCCCGCCCAACTCGCCACCCGCATCGAGGCCGGCGTCACCCAGGGCGTGGGCGCGGCCCTCACGGAGAACCTCCGCACGGCCCGCGGCCTGATCCGGCACCCCGACCTCACCGGCTACGCCCTCCCGACAGCCCTGGACGCGCCGGACATTCGCATCGTGAAACTCGTCGAAGAACGCGACGTGGTGGCCCCCTTCGGCGCCAAGCCCGCGAGCGCTGCGCCGGTGGTCACGTCCCCGGCCGCGATCGCTTCCGCGGTCCGCGCGGCCACCGGCCGCCCGATCAACCGACTGCCGATCAGGCCCCAGGCGGCGGTGGCTGTTCCAAACTCGTGACGTAGTCGGCGGGTTGCTAGTGCAATCCAGGGGTGCACTGTGTCATGCCCACTCGGTAGAGTGATCCCTGCAGACGTGTGTAAACGGGGAGGCATTCGTGGCGGAGGACGACGGGACGGGGCGGCCGGTGTACGGCCCGCCGATGCCGACAGGCGGAATGTCGAGCGATGAACGACAGCTGCGCATGGTCAACCCCGCGTTGGCCGCCATGCTCTACGACCCGGAGTCGATGACGTCGTTCAAGAAGCGCGTCGACGACCTGATCATCAAGCTGAACGGTTCGCCGGCGGGGCCCGACAAGGTTGCCCAAGAGGTGCTGAAGCGCGGTCAGTTCGGTGGCGGCGGTGCGTACTGGGTCGAAGCCAACGGCCTCGCGGACGCCTACAGCACCGTCATCGACCAGCTGAAGCAGCTTTCGCAACTCCTGAAGGACTGCATGGAAGGCATGGGCATCGCGGTCGTGGCGTCCAAGGACGGGTACCAGACCATGGACGACGACGTGCGTCGCCGGATGCTGGCCATCCATGAGCGGACCCAGCAGCACTACGACCCGAAGCGTGATCCGGTGGCCCAGGAAAAGGCCAAGGAGCAGCAACAGGGTCAGACCGACCCCGGCGCGAACGGACAGCCGCCGGCCGGCGGAGACTCCGCCGGTGTCGGCGGGCTCCAGTAGCGGCACGACGGACTTCCAGGACGAAGAGAACCACGGGGACGAGTGAGGCGGAGAAGTGGCTGAGATTGCCGGTGGTGGTGGCGGCGGGGGACGGACCAGCTTCGAGGGCCTGACCCATGAGCAGATGTTGGCGTGGCTCGACCAGGCCGACAAGGATTCGGTGAAGGCGGCGGCGGACCGGCTGTCGGAGGCTGCTTTCGACATACGGGAAATCGCGCAGCAGTTGAAGTTCCGTCCGGAGCGGGTGGAATGGGAGGGCGAAGGCTTCCAGGCCTTCGTCGACTGGGGGGCCAGCCTGTCGAGCGCCACGTTCCGCCTCGCCGACTACAGCGACGAGGCGTCGAAGGCGATGACCGACGCGGCGAACGTGATCGCCGAAGTCAAGTCCGCGATTCCCAGGGACATCGCAGGCTCGAAGGCCAATCTGGAAGCGGCCCTGGAGCACCGGAACGACCCGGACTCGGACGACATCGCAAGCAAGGCGCGTGCGGATCTGGACCAGAAGCGCCATGAGGCGATTGCCCAGATGAACAAGCTGGCGGGCGCGTATGCTGCGTCCAAGACGCGCATCGAAACGCAGGAACTCCCGACGTTCCAGCCGCCGCCGGACCGCTTCGTGCCGGAGGGCGGCGGGCTTTACGGCCAGGAGAGCTTTTCCCGCTCTGGGACGACCGGCGGGGTGGCGCAGTCCGACGCCACTTCATACGCTCAGCCTGCACGACGTGACGTTGCGACTGCGGAGCCCGCAGACAGGGGCGATGTCCTTACTCCCGTCGCATCACGGCAAGAGCGACCTGTGTCCATGGAGATTGACAGCGTCCAGACCCTGCCGCCGACTGCTCCAACCGTGCCCCCCGTCACTCCTGCGCCAGGTCCGGTTCGGCCCGAGACAGTGGGGCCCAGCCCGATTGGCCCCGTGGGCCCTTCGCTCGGTACCGGAAAGCCTGTGCCGGCAGCGACGCAGAACCCGACCGGTAAGGGTATGCCTGGCGTGCGGCCTCCGATCCTCCCTGGGCAGCCCGGGGGGCCGGGCCCGGTGGGTCCCCAGGCGTCCCGAATGCCTCGCGACACGGGGATCACCGGTGGTCGCCAGGTGCCTTCGACAACAGGGAAGCCTGCCGTGGGCATCCCGCGGACCACGGTGGTCGGAGGTGAGAGCGTCCACGGGCGACCGCCGATGGCTCATGGCGGTGGACAGATGACTGGTGGCATGAATACAGGCCAGGGGGCCGGCGGCTCGGGTCGTCGCCTTGCTGCAGAGGCTGGAGGCATCGTCGGTGGTCGGCCGCAGCAGCCTGGTGCTGCCGGCGCGCGTCCCTTCACACCAGGTGGCTCGGGTCTAGTACGCGGGGCGACTGGCGGGCCCACTGGGCAGGCGTCGGGTCAGCCGTTCATGCGTGGTGCTGCTGCTTCGACGCAGGGCACCGGCGACAGACGAACTGGACCGAACGGTGAACGCCCCGACTACCTCGTCGAGGACGAGGAGACTTGGCAGGCGAGCCGTCGTGTGGCACCGCCTGTCATCGATTGATCGTTCCAAGCCAAGATTGAGGAAATGGATGACGACCAGCACTAGCCGACCCCTGCGTTGGCGCGCAGCCGGAGCGGCCACGATGGGGCTGTTGCTGTTGGGCGTCGCCAGTACACCCGCGCATGCGGAGAGCGTCCGATCTCAGCAGTGGCATCTCGATGCAATGGGGGCGGAGGAGGTCTGGGAGATCAGCACGGGAAAGGGCGTAAAGGTTGCCGTCATCGACAGCGGTGTGGACGCCACGAACGGTGATCTCCGAGGCCAGGTACTCCAGGGCAAGAATTTCGCAATCGGTGAGAAAGGCGATGCAAGAACTGACCTCGATGGCCATGGCACGGGCATTGCGGGCATCATCGCCGGTACCGGGGAGAGTGGCGGCGGCGACGGAGCATTCGGCCTTGCGCCTGATGCCAAGATCGTCCCGATCAGATTGCCCGACGTCCACTGGGACAACAACAGGCCGGAGGTGATCGAGCGATCTAACAAGCTCACCGCCGAGGCAATCAGGTACGCCGCTGATCAAGGCGTCAAGGTCATCAACATGTCCATCGGGTGGAACAACGGGTCTGCAGAGCTCACCGCTTCGGTGAAGTACGCACTGGGCCGAGGCTCCCTGCTGTTCGCTGCTGTCGGTAACAGTGGTGATCTGGAGAACGACCCCGAGTACCCAGGCGCCACGCCCGGTGTCGTTGGCGTCGGTGCCATCGGTAAGGACCTCAAGAAGACCGAAGAATCGCAGTACGGACCGCAGGTGGACATTGCCGCACCGGGTGACGAAATCGTGCACGCCTGCGGAGGCAAGACAGGTCTCTGCCGCTCTCACGGCACCAGTGACGCCACCGCTCTCGCCTCCGCCACCGCCGCTCTCATCTGGTCCAAGCACCCCGAATGGACCAACAACCAGGTCCTCCGAGTCATGCTCAACACTGTGAGCGCTCCGACAAGCGGCAACAAGCGCAACAATCATGTCGGATACGGCGCAGTACGTCCGCTGCGCGCCCTCAAGACGCCGGGAGATCCGGGCCTGGCCGACGAGTATCCGCTGCCCGATCTGGCAGCCGGTGCTTCCGAGTCACCGTCAGCGGGGGCCGCTGAGCCCGCAGCCGGCAAGGACGCGGAGACGAAGCGGCCTGCGGACGCCGCGACCGCGCCCCAAGGCGGCAGCAGCGCCACGCTGTGGATCTCCGTCGGGGTTGGTGCCGCGGTGATCACCGGTGCTGCTGTGGCTCTGTCCGTCGTCCGTTCGCGGCGTTTCAACGGCTAGCTCCGGACCGATGCTGCACCGACCGCCTCTGAGAAGCACTGTGCCGTGGCGGTCGGTGCTGCATCGCCAGGCCGCTCACTGACAGCACCGGCAAGGTTCGTCGGAACACCGGCAGAGCGGTCAGCGACTGCGAGTCGTGGAGACAGGCGCGGTTGCCGCCGACCTCGAGGCCCAGAGATTGGCCCCTGCCTTCCGCCCAGACCATGTGCGGGAGTGCCGACTCGAGTTCGAGGCTGTTGGCACTCGTTCTTGTCGACGACCCACACTCCCGCACCCCGTGCCTGAACAGGCCTCGTCGCGCCACCCTGCTTGCTTTCGCGCCGATCGCAATGACGTCACCCCCGGCAACGGTGCGGGGGTGCCCTCAGCGACGACCTCGAGCGGGTCAAGGGCCTGGGAGCCTCACCCACGATGTAGTCGCCCTCGTCCGGCGTTCAAGTTTCGCCTCCTGGCTTGCACCGACAGCACCGTCGAGTTCGGCGTCGCGGCCGTCCCGGGCTCGGTTCGTAAGCATGAGCGCGTGGAACGGAATGCAGAAGTAGCCGACCAGCAGTTATGGCTGGCTCGATTTCGTCGTAATGTGTTCGGGTCGGCGATCCGTTGGCACACGTATATCGTTTGCGCACGTTCCGGGGGGATTCATGTCGTTCGAGACCGAGTGGGCTTCGGTCCGTTCCGAGGCCACCTCAAATGTCGGCATGCGCTTGAACCAAGTGCCCGACGAGGGCGGAAGCGGCAGCAGTAATGCCAATCTGAGCGTCAACCAGGACAAGCTGGGTGCTATCGGTAGTGCCGCGTATGTCCTGCATGGTCGGTTGAGCACGGTGGGCAAGCAGGCCAATGCGAGCACATCCGAGGCTGCGACGATGATGACCAGCAATGGCTTCCGGACCGGCGCGGCCATGTCGACGGTGCACGAGACATGGGGCTCTCAGCTGAATACGCTGCTCGACGCGTGTGCGAACATCTCGAACCATCTGGATTACAGTGCGGCGTCGCATGAGAAGGAAGAGAAGGACATCGTCGCTTCTCTTTCCGTGTCGAAGATCAACGAGTATCTGAAGTAGCTCGGGGGAGCCATGCTGACGTTCGACAACGTGTACCACGCTCCACTCGACAAGCTGAAGGCGTCGGTGGACGACTGGTCGAAGATGACGACCGAGCTCGAGACCCTCGCGACGGACGCCCGGTCAACGATGGCGGCGAAGGCGAAGGACGACTACTGGCGCGGGGTGAACGCCGAAGTCACCAAGCCGTTCGTCGACAAGACGGCCAAGGAGTTCGACGACGCGGCGAAGGCGGCCAAGGGCATAAAGCAGATCCTCTCGGACGGGTACGAGGCGTTCAAGAAGGCCAAGGACGACCTCAAGAAGCTCATGGACACCGAGGCGCCGGCCCAGCATCTGGTCATCACCTCCCACGGCAAGGTCGAGGCGTCGTATCCACTGGAGAAGGACCAGGGCGCGCGGCACGACCCGGACTATCCGGAGGCGTTGCGGGCCCAGCGGGCGAAGATCGAGGCAATGCAGAAACGTGTCGACGCGATCATCGAGACGTGCGACGACGCCGACATCGCCGTGTCCAACGCCCTCAAGGCGAACATCACCGGCGACAAGCACAACTTCAGCGCCCCGAAATACAGCAGCATCGACGCCGAAGAGGCCCAGCGGGCGGTCGACCTCGCGAAAAAGGGCCGTGACCTCTCGCACCAGGAACTCGAGCAGCTCAATGAGCTCCTCAAGGACAACCACGACTCGAAGGTGTTCTCCCGGACCTTCTACGACGGCCTCGGCCCGAAGGGCGCCCTGGAGTTCTTCGGGCAGCTGTCCACGGACACGTACGACTACTCCAAGCAGGACAAGGAACGTCTGAAGGACGTCCAGGAGCTCCAGAAGAACCTCGGCCTCAACCTTGCCACGGCGACGGACCCCTCCGGCAAGGAAGACAAGTGGTCCCAGCGGTGGGGCGACGAGATGCGCAAGCTCGGCACCGAGCGAATACCCCTGGCCAAGCACGACTACAACGGCCCTTACGGGTACCAGCTGCTCGGCGGCATCATGCGGTACGGGAACTACGACCCGAAGTTCCTCAACCCGATCGCCGAACACGTGGTCCAGCTGCATGCCAAGGACCCGTACATGTTCGCCGACACGAAAAGCACGCTCGGCTACGACAAACACCCCTTCAACCCGTCGGGCAAGAACGGGGCGGGCTACGACCCGGTCGTCAGCATGCTGGAGGCACTCGGGCACAGCCCGGAGGCATCAAAGGAATTCTTCTCGTCGGACCCGAAGGCGTACAACGAGGACGGCACCTACAAGGGTGGCGTTCCGAAGGACGCGGACGGCAAGGAGATAACCAGCTACCTGGACTACTTCGGGAACAAGGACTACAAGTCTTTCCCCGACATCGTGGGGCATCACCCCGATGACGCCAAGGAGTCCATGAACTACATGCCCGACGCTTTCGGACATGCTCTCGAGTCCGCGACGCTCGGCCACGCGTACGACGATCCGAGCCCCAAGCTCGTCCGGGACGAGACGACCGCCGAGATCATGAAGGAAGTCGTCACCAAGTACGGCAACGACGCCGGGCTCCTCAAGCACCAGGAGGCCATGGCCGACAGTCTGGGCCGAATGGGCGCCGGGTACATCGACGACATCAACTGGGCGCTGAACGACAACAAGTCGGACAGCATGTTCGCCCCGAAACCGGGCGAGGAAGACAAGCACGCCCTCTTCGGGCGCAGCGACGCCCGAAGCTTCCTCAGCACACTGGGACAGCACCCCGACTCGTACGCCTCGATCGCGACGGCCGAGCGCATCTACACCAACGGCATGCTGGACACGCAAGCCGTCGGTCCCGACGGGAAGCTCGATACGGGCGCTGCCAGGTCCGCTGTATACACCGGTGCCGAAGTTCAGGGCATGCTCGACCAGTCCCGGGCGGACCAGGTCACAGCCGAGAACATGAAGAAGGACGAGGAATACAACAAGGCCCTCGAGAAGAGGTCCGGATGGATCCAGTTCGGCACCGGTGCCGCCATCGCGGCGGGAGTCGCCTTCCTGCCCGCCACGGCAGCAGCGGCAGGCGCAGCGGCCATCCTCGTGCCCTTGGCGATCGACCAGGGAAGCGCGGCGGCGGAAGAGCTTGCCGGCCAGTTCATAGGCGACTGGTCCGAGGCCGCGCAGGAAGAGCACAAGGACAAGATCGAGGATCAGATCAGAGAGCAGCGGACCAATATCTACACTGCGGGTGAGGACAACTCGCAGGCGGCTCTCAACGACTTCATCGCTCGGCACCAGATCAAGCCCGACAGTGACTTCGGAATGGATCTGAAGCAGGCCGCCGACCTCGGCTACATCAAGGGCAACTCGAAGGAAGACCAGCAGGGACAGGACCCTGAGACGGGTGGCTAGGGGATCGCGTGAAGAACCGTAGGAGCGTGCTCGGGGCGCTGGCCGCCGCCTCGGTCATCTGTATCGGCGCGGCGGGCTGCAGTGGCGACGGCGCGAGCGACGGGCCGGCCGAGGCGAGCGGTACGAGCGAGACGTCTGCCGCGGCGGAACTCTGCGGCGGCGCCATGTCGCCCGCCGCTCAGAAGGCGCTGGCCCGCCTGACGGGCAGCACGGACCTTCGTTCGACGGATGACGACGACACCCGCAGTGCCGCGGAGACGCTCGTCGCCGGTTGGAAACCCTTGAGCACGCCGTCGGGGCCGGCCGTCGACGCGGATCTCTGTGCGGTCTCGTCGGAGGAGAACTGGGGCAACGGCCCTGCTGATGTGCGCATCAAGTTCGCTCTCTCCGACGCCGACACGGCGAAGGGCGGCCATGAGACCGCGGAGGAACTGACGCCGTACGAGATGGGGGAGCGCGCGTCGGTGGGCACGCAGTACGGGTTCCTGTGGTTCTCGTGCACGAGCGAGCAGCTGGCGGGATCGAAAGAAAGCCCGGCGTACATCCAGACCGAGGTGCGCAATGCGTTGCCGCAGGACGGGGACGCGGGGGAACTGCGGGACGCCAATGCGACGGTTGTGCACTCGGCGTCGCTGGCTCTTGCGCGGCAGTTGAAGTGCGACGGGGGCGGGGGGCTGGAGTCCGAGCCGGCGCTCAAGTTCTCGAGCTAGCTCGCCCTCGGGGCTCGCCTGCCTGTTACGGGCATTTCAGCTCACGCTGAGCGAACGCCACGAATTGCTTGAGCATTGCAGGCAGGGCTTTGCGCGCCGTCTGGTCGTCCGGTGAGCCGAAGGTATAGAGGCGTAGATCGATGTACTTTCCGGGAGTCGAGGGAGATTTGGAGGGCTCGCAGGAGATGTATGACGCGGCACCGTTGTGCCAGACGATTGCCTCCTTCCCGACGTTGATTGGTTCGGGATTTGCTGGGTCGTAACTGGACCAATCGATTCCATCCTCGAAGTTCTGGTAACGCGCGAATGCTTGGAACTTGGTATTTCCGTCGATGTAGAGGGAGCAGATCGGCTCGTCCAGTGATTCGTCGAGTACGAATGGATCGACGTCGATGGTGGCTTCCTCGCCCGTTGGCAGGAGTGGGGCCACATCCTTGCGGGCGAAGATGTCCCAGCAGATTCGCTCGGGTAGTTCGGGAACCGACTTCGTCTCGGCTCTCGAACAGCCGACAAGGGGCGTGATCAATAGCATGAGGGTCGAGGTCATCGTGGCGATTTTGCCGAGTCGACGCATGCTTAACTCCCGTTAGGGTGCGAACTGTCCAGGAGGCTGCGCCCGATGGTGTGAGCGGCCGCCATTTGAGTGGAGGCTGATCCCGCGTAATCTTTGATTTCCTCAGTGGTGAGGCCTGATCCTCTGGCGCCGGCCTCAACGGCGGCCGTGGCAGCGGCCTTGGCTGCTTCCTCGGAGGCGGTGTAGTTCCGTGCGGACTCGCGGCGCGCATCATCTGCCATGTCCTTCTCCGCGCTCTTCACCGCCGACTCAGTGACGTCCTCCTTGATCCACATGATCACGTCACCCCCCACCGGAATCATCTCGACGTACTTGCCGCCCACCGCGTCAATGACCCGGTTGGTCCACTTCGCGTTCTCCGCCACACCCGCGTTGTACTCCGCCGCCTCGTGAGTCTTCGCGTCGTGGATCGCCTGCGCCCTGGCCTCAGTCATAATGCCCGCGATTTCGCCGCCCGGATGGACAGCGTTGCGCACGGCCGCACCTGTGTCGCCGTGCTTCTCAGGGTTGTGGAACACATCGGACACGAGTGCCGTCGTGTAGGCCTGCTGGGCGTTGGTGATGGCGCCGTAGGCCTGGGGGTCTTGACCGACCGCGCCGAGGAATGCGGCCATGTCCGCCTTGTCGAACTCGGCCATCACCCCGAACGGCTTGATCTGGTCCGCCCCGTTCTCCGCAGTGGCCTGCAGGTCCGGCATGTACTCGGCCGCCATGTTGCCGAACTGCGGCGCCAGACCGCTCAGCGGGCCCGGCGGGTCGCCGGGCTTCGCGGCTACGAGGGACGGGTCCGCGCCGATCTTCGCGACGACCTGCTCCATCACGCTGCTCATGGCCCTGCTGTGCGACACCGGGGGTGCGTCGTTGTCGCCCGGTACGCGCCCCGTGACCGCCGCTTCCAATGCGTTGCCGAGTGCCGTCTGGCCGGGAGCGGTCTCTCCGCCGATGGTCGTGTCGTACCAGTCGGCGGTCGGCTTCTTGTCGAGCATGTAGTCGACCATGCCCTGGGCGTCCTTGCCCTTGATCGCCGCGTCCGACCGGGTGACGATGCCGTCCTTGTTGGTGTCCTCGCGGAGTGGTTCGTTGAAGAATTCCGCGGACGCCGCGGGGTTGTTGCTCATGGCTTCCATCAGCCCGGTGAGTGGGTTGAAGCCTTTGCCGCCCTCGCCGTCCAGGTTGATGGCCATGGCCGGGCTGTGCGGCATGTCCCGGTTCCACATGTCAGGGTTCTTCTTGTCCAGGGCCACCATGTCGCGGCCCACGGTGGTGAGGAAGTCCTTGTCGTACGTGCCTTCCCGCAGGAGTGCCCCCAGGGCCTGGTAGCCGTACACCTTGGTGCCCAGCCCGGTGGAGCCCGACACGTCGAGCTCCTTGCGGCCTGCCTTCATGAGCTGCGTGGTCCAGGTGGCGTCGAGATGGTTCGGCGTCGACGCCTGGGTGGCGAGGCCGAGCATCGCCCCCATGTCGCCCTGGATGTTGCGCACCATGTTCACTCGGTCCTGGCCTGCCGGGCCGAGTGATGTCGCGTTGAGGGACATGTTCGCGTATGCCTCGAGGGTGCCTTCCGCGCCGAGCTTCCGGTAGAAGCCGACGGAGAACTCGGGGTCGGCGCGGTTGTCGTCGAGGAGGTCCTCGAGTTCTCTGAGAGCCGCCACATTGCGTGCGGTGCCGCCTTCTCCCGTGACCTTCTCGACGAGAGCTGCCGCCCGTGCCACCTGTTCCGCGTCGAGGCTTTTGTACTTGGGTGCCGTGAAGTTGTGGTCGTCCGTGACGTTCGCGGCGAGGGCTCGCTTCAGTGAGTCGTCGGCGTCGGAGCAGTCCTCGACGATCCGGTCGATCTTCTTCTGCCAGGAGCGGACGGCTTCCTCCTGCTTGCGCAGGGTTGCCGCGTACAGAGCCCGGTCGGGCTCGTGCTGCGCTGCTGCGTCGTCCTCGACCGGATGCCGCGGTTTCACCTTGCCCTTGGCGTCCACGTGGATGCCGGCGGCGGGTCCTTCCTCGTCCCTGATCCTGACCAGCGCCTCCTTCGCCGTCTTGAACGAGGTGTGCGCATCCTCGAGCAGGAGTTTGATGCCCTTGGCCTGGGCCGCCGCGTCGTCGAATTCCTTGGCGGTCTTCGTGATGAACGGCTTGGTGACGGCGGCGTTGACGCCTTCCCAATCCGCCTTGTCGGACTTGGCCTTCATGCCCAGCCGGGCGTCGTCGGCGAGCCTTTCCAGCTTGGTGATCATCTCGGACCAGTCGTCGACGGCTTCCTTCAGTTTGCCGACAGGTGCGTGGACGACGTCATCGAACTGCAGCACTGCGCTTCCCCCGAAGGCCTACTTGAAGTATTCGTCGAGCTTGGAGACCGCGGTCAACTTGCCCAGGATGTCGGCGTCGTTGTCGGCATGGTCCGCTTTGGTGTAGTCCAGGTGGTTCGAGATCTGGCCGCAGGCGTCCAGCAGCGTCCGCAGTTGCCTGTTCCACCGGTCATGCACCTTCAACAGCGCCGATCCGCTCACGAAGTTGCTGTTTGTGAGTGCGATGGCCGCGTCGAAGGTCGTAGGCCTGGCATGGTCACCGTCGCGTGACAGCCTGCCGTGGAGGTTGTACGCGTCGTGACCCACCGCACCGAGATCGTCCTGGTTGACGCTCAGGTCGGCAGCTCCTCCGGAGTGGGTGCCTCCGCCCCCGTCGGAGTGATTGAGGCGCATTTCCACTGTCTGTGAAGCGCCGGTCCTGGCGGCGGCCCACTCCTCGTCGAACGTCACGGCTCCTCCGTACCCCGTAGGCCCCACTGCGCCCCGGTAGGTCCGACCGGCGGCATGTGGCGGAGCAAGACCCTAGCGGAGATGCTGTCCGTACCCGTACGCAGATGCAACGGAGGCATTGGTTTTGGCCAAGGTCGGAAGCCGGTACCGCGCTCAGCCGAGAACGGGCAGGGCCGTCAGCTCCTCACCTGCGGTGACGAAGAGCCGGTTGCCGCTTCCCTTGACCCCGTAGGAGCCCGCGTCCTTGGGGAGGCTGCGCGTCCAGGCTTGTTTGCGCGTGTCGCGAGCCATGGCCCACAGCTGGAGGCCATCGCCTTCTTCGGGGCGCGAGTTGATGGCGCACACCGTATTGCCCTGCACGGCTACGGGGCTGTACATGAAGTACGCCTTCGGGGACCGCCACACCTCTGCCCCGTCGGAGACGTTGTAGCCGAGGACGTAGTGGCCCTGGGTGGCGTAGACGGTCTTCCCGTCGACCAGCGGAGGACCCGCGGGACTCATCCTGCCGTCGGCCACTTCGCTCTTGGCCCACAGCTCCGAGCCGTCCGCCAGGCTGCGAGCAGTGAGTGTGGCTCCGTTGAAGAGGACCACGTCGCCCGAGGTCACCGGGAGGATCTGGGCGAGGTCGATGGACGCCTGGTCGGCGAACTCCCACAGCCGGCGGCCGCCGGCGGTATCGACGGCGACGACATGGCCCATGCCCGAGGCCACGATCAAACGGCCCTGTGCCGCCACGCCCGTGGGCCGGCGCTTCTTGGTGAGGTCGGCCTTGGGCCGCACCGTCCACCGGAGCTTGCCGTTCGAGCGGCTGATGCTGCGCAGCCGGCCGTCCTTGGTGCTGACGTACACGGCGGAGTCGTCCGCGGCTATGACCTTGTGAGCGGCTGCCGGCGCCGTCCACCTCGGCTCGCCGGTGGAGGCTACAAACGTCACCAGCCGGCCCTTTGTGTCGACGGCCGCGACGAGAGCGTCCGACAGGGAGACGAGCCCTGCCTTCCCGTCGATGTCCGGCGCCGTCCAGCGGCGCTTTCCGTCCACGACGTCATGCGCGGCCAGGCCTCCGCCCGGGGAGGTCACGATGACGACATCCCGCACCGGCAGTGCCGAGGGGGCATCCGTGCCGAGCGCCCGTGCCGGACCCCAGAGCGGGGCCGGCTTCCCCCCGGTCAGCGCGGCAGGACGCGCTCGGGGTGTCTCGGCAGCGGGCGGGAGCGCGAAAGGATCCGGATCCTCGCCGCCCAGGAGCCACCAGGCCGCGGAGCCGCCGCCGACGGCGAGGGCGGCGCCGCCCACCGCGAGCGAGGTGACCATTCGGCGTCGCGAGACGCCCTTCGGTGCCCGGCCTCCCGGGGCCAGGGTGGTCATCTGGTGGACCGTGTGGGCCCGCTGCTTGATCTCGTCGGCCAACGGGCCGTGGCGCCAGATGCGTTCCGCACCTCGCGACGGCGCGGCCATTGACGCGATCCGGACAGGAGTGGGCCGGTGGGCGGGGTCCTTGCCGAGGCACTGGCCGATCAGAGGCGTGAGCTGTGCCGGTACACGGTCGAGTTGTGCGACTCCGTGCACCACCTCGTACTGCACGGCCGCGACATGCGTGCCGCTGAACGCCTGCGATCCGGTCGCCGCGTACACCAGGACGGAACCGAGAGAGAACACGTCCGCCGCGGGGCCGACGCGGTGTCCCATGACCTGCTCGGGTGCGCCGTAGCCGGGAGTCGCCGGTACCTGGCCGGTGGTCGTGAGCGTGAGGCCGTGCTCGGGGCGGGCGATACCGAAGTCGATGACGCGGGGGCCGGTCGATGTGAGGACGATGTTGGCGGGCTTGAGGTCGCGGTGGATCAGGCCTGCGGCGTGGATGTCCGCGAGGGTCCCGGCGAGGCCGGCGGCCAGCACGCGCACCGCCTGTTCGTCGAGCGGGCCATGGGCGCGGACGGCCTGGTCGAGCGTCGGCCCGGTCAGGAACTCGGTCGCTATCCAGGGCCGCCCGCCCTCGGTCTGCGCGCCCAGCACGCGTGCCACGCCCCGGCTCGTGACGGCCTGCGCCATCCGGGCCTCCCGGACGAAGCGCTGGGCGAGGCCCTGGTCGTAGGCGAGTTCGGGCCGCAGGACCTTTACGGCGGCGGTTGCGCCGGTGGCGTCCTGGCCGAAGTAGACCTTGCCCATGCCGCCTTCGCCGAGCACGCCGAGCAGACGGTACGGGCCGAGCCGGAGCGGGTCACCGGTGCCGAGGGGTTTCATCGAGAGACAGCTCTTTCCGCGCGTTCGGTCATCAATGGAGCTCGTAGCCGGCGAAGAAGTCCTTGCCCATGCCGATGATCCTTTCAGGGATGCCGTGATAGGCGAAGAAGCGGTCACCCGGGGCCTTGAAGGACTTGCCGGGTGCGCCGGTCATCTCGTCCACGGCTCGCATCAGGCCGGTCTTGCTGCTGTAGCTGTAGACGTACGCGTATCCCGGAATTGGGGGAAGCGTGATGTCGGAGTCCGCGCCTGCGCCGCCCTTCTCGCGCCACTGAAGCTCTCCGGTGATGAAGTCCAGGGCCACGAGCCCCTGACCTTCCTCCACCGCGTACACCCACTCTCCGACCGCCGGCGGCCCGGTGCGGCGCCGGGCGCGGCCGGCGCCGAACGTCCACCGCTGCTTGCCGTCCTCCAGGGCCAGCGCACGCAGCCGTCCCGTCGGGGGGTAGACGTGGGCGAGGTCGACCTCCAGCAGGCCCTGTATGTCGTCCGGATCGGAGACTGCGAGCGGCTGCTCCCATCGGAGCTTGCCCGTCCGGGCGTCCCGGACCGACAGTTTGACCTTCCCTGCCGGTGTCTCCTGACTCAGGACCAGGTGGTCCTCGCTCACGCGGGCGGCAAGGAAGTGGAGTCGCCGTGATGTGGCGGGCATGGCCGGCAGCGGCTGCTTCCACAGGGTCTTGCCCGTGTGGACGTCGACGGCGAGCAGGAACCATTGCTGGTCGTCGCCGTATCCGATCCCCTGGCCCGAGCTGTTCCCCCGGCCGGCGGCGAGATAGACGACATCGGCCGCGGCGCAGAGAAGCTGGGTCGCGGCGAGTCCACCGTTGAAGTCCTTCAACTCCACGGCGTCAGGGGACAGGGAGGGCCCGCCGCTCTTGACCGTCTGGATGACGAGGGGGCCACCGTCGGCGCCGGGCTCGCTGCCGTACACCCTGTCCTCGTCACTGGCGCACCTGTGCACCGGGGCCTTCAGCAGCGAGGCGATCTCGGTGCCTCCCGACGAGACGTTGATGGTCCGCATCCCGTTGTCGTCCGCGATGACAAGGGAGGCTCCGAAACGGAGGGGAACGGGCGGTCGCAGCGCCGCCTTGGACGTGGACAGCGGCAACCGCCACAGCCAGTCCCCCTTGGGGGCGGGCGGAGATGTCGGTGAAGCCTTGCCATCGGGCTTGCCGTCCCCGTCACCGTTTCCGCTGCTGAGCCAGGCCCAGGTTCCGGCGGCGAGTACGCCTGCGCCGACGGCTGTTCCGCCTGCCAGTCGCAGGAGTGTGCGGCGGGGGAGCGCGGCGGTGGATGCGGAGCGCGCGGTGGCTGTGTCCTCGCCCGCGGGTTCTTGGGGTGCCGGGAGTCGGTGGGGTTGGTGGGTCCAGACGTGGGTGGCGCGTTGGGCGATGTCGGCGAGGAGGGTTGGGGGGAGGTGGTCGGCGAATTGGCCTTGGCCGTCGTGGAGTTGGGTGGTGAGTTGTTGGGTGGTGGGGCGCTGGGTGGGGTCTTTGGCGAGGCAGCGGGTGAGGATGGGGGTGAGTGAGTCCGGAAGGTTGGTGAGGTCGGGTTCGGTGTAGCGGACGCGGTAGAGGAGGTCTGCTGCTTGTCCGGTGCCGAAGGGTGGGTGGCCGGTGGCTGCGTGGACGAGGACGCCGGCGAGGGCGAAGACGTCGCCGGCGGGTGTGTGTTCTTGGCCGGTGGCTTGTTCGGGGGACATGTAGGCGGGGGTGCCTGCGGCGGTGCCGGTGCGGGTGAGGTGGTCGTCGCCGGTGGCGCGGGCGATGCCGAAGTCGATGATTTTGGGCCCGTAGGCGGTGATCATGACGTTGGAGGGTTTGAGGTCTCGGTGGACGACGTCGGAGGTGTGGAGTTGGGTGAGGGCTCCGGCGAGGGCTGCGCCGAGGGCGCGGACGGATGGTTCGGGGAGGGGTCCGCAGAGGGTGACGGCGTCGTCGAGGGGTGGGCCGAGGACGTATTCGGTGGCGAGCCAGGGTGTTTCGGCGGTGGGGTCGGCGTCGTGGACGGTGGCGCCGTGGTGGCCGCCGATGATGCGGGCGGCGTCGGTTTCGAGGTGGAAGCGGGTGCGGGCGGCGGGGTCGGCGGCGATCGTCGCGTGCATGGTCTTCAGGGCGATGGTGCGCCCGCCTGCGGTCCGGGCGAGGTAGACGGTACCCATGCCGCCGTGACCCAGCCGGGCCAGCAGGGTGAACGAGCCGATCGTGACGGGATCGGTGTGGGTCAGTGGAGCAAGCATCGGCGTCAGGTCCTGGAAGAGGTCTGCGGGGCACGGACTTCAGCGGCCAGCACTTCCGACGACTGACGGGCGATGGCCGCCACCACCCGCCCGGGCAGCCAGCCGGGTGCCAGGAGAGCGCCGGCGGAGTCCAGGACCGTGGCCGCGGGAGCAGCGGACGCCGGGGGCAGGGCGTGAAGGAGCTCGGGTGCGGTCGGCCGGGCCGCCGCGTCGCGGGTCAGGCAGCGGGCGATCAACGGCCGCAAGGATTCTGGCAGTTCGTCGCTGTCGGGGACCGTGTGGCCGGTGGCCGCGTAGGCCAGGACCGCGCCCAGGCCATGGATGTCGCCCGGCGGGCGCGGGCGCCCGCCCGCCGCCGCCTCGGGCGCGAGGCTGCCGGGCTCGAGGCCGGCGAGACCGGTTCGGCGTTCGCCGTCCGGTGCCGCCGCGCGTGCCGCGCCGAAGCACGTCAGGCGAGGCCCGTCCCAGGCGAGCAGTACGGAGGCGGGGGAGACGCCCGCGTGGGTGATGCCGGCCGCGTGAGCGCCCGCGAGGGTCTCGGCAAGGGCCGTGCCCAGGGCTCGGACGGTGAGTTCGGGCAGCGGGCCGCCGTGTACGGCCAGGGCCACGGGCAACGGCAGCACCGGGAGATAGGGCGAGGCGTACCAGGGCGCTTCGGGCGTCGGCGAGAGCTCGGCGACAGGGAGGGTCCATGGGACCAGGAGGCGGCGGGCCGCGTCCGCCTCGACGAGGAAACGCCCGGGATCGGCGCCGTCGAGCGGTGCGCTGACCAGGACCGTGCGCTCTCCGTCCGCGCTGCGTGCGATGAAGCGCTGCTCGGCGACCGCGGGGAAGCCGCTTCCCGTCGGGTCGAGGCGGGTGAGGAGGCGGTACGGGCCGAACCGGCGCGGCCCGCCCTGCCGTGGCCGTTGCGCCTGCGCTCGTTCCATCTGCGAATCCCCCTAGACATGACAACGGCACAGGAGCCTACCGGCGGTCCTGCGACCCCAGGGGTGGCGGCCCGGCGGCGTTCCGTATGCCCCGTTTACGGACGATTCATATAGTTGGTGCGGTATGCAGCTGGAGTGGGTGCGGTATGCCGCCTGCACGGAGCCGCGGGCCCGAGGAGTGAGCCGCATGAGCGATCTGTTCGTCGTCGCCTACAACGATCTGGCCACCGCACATCAGGTACGGGACAGGCTTGTTTCCATGACCCGGGAGCACCTGGTCGAGCTCGAGGACATCGTCGTCGTCGAGCGCCGCGAGAAGGACGGCAAGATCAAGCTGCATCAGGCCGTCAACGAAACCGCGGCGGGGGCGGCCGGCGGGGCCCTGTGGGGTGGCGTCATCGGGATGCTGTTCCTCGTGCCCTTCCTAGGCGCCGCCGTGGGGGCGGCGGCGGGCGCGGCGGGGGGCGCGCTCACCGACGCCGGGGTGAACGACGACTTCATGCGGGAGGTGAGCGCGAATCTCCGGCCGGGCGCCGCCGCGGTGTTCGCATTGGTCAAGCAGGCGCCCAAGGGCCGGGTTGTCTCCGAGATCGCGCAGTTCGGCGGTCAGCTGGTGCAGACCTCGCTGAGCCATGAGGAAGAGGAGCAGCTCAAGGAAATGGCGCGGGCCGCGCGGGGTGGCGCGTCGGGGGCCGGCGCCGCGGGCTGAGCGGGCCGGCACGTGCACACACACGACGGCCGCCCCCTCGCGAGGAGGGGGCGGCCGTCGCCGTGTTGTGCGTCCACCGAGGCCGTGACCGGATTCGAACCGGTGTAACTCGAGTTGCAGTCGAGCCCCTGAGCCACTCGGGCACACGGCCGTGCCTTCCAACTCCTCGACCGTAGGCCGGGGGTGTGCCGCCCCTCAAGGGACAGGCCGGTGCCGCAACGCGACTGCCATACGCCGTTCATGGTCCTACGACCGAGGGACCAGTCGAATCCCGTCCGAATGACAGGGCCCACCCGACTCGTTGCCCCTTACTCTGTTGGTCATGACCGCCCTCGAACCGCGTGACACCGAGGTCACGTCCCACCCCGCGGCCGCAGCCGCAAGCGTCGCCGACGACCAGCAGGGCGGCGTTCTCGGACGGGACTACCGAGCGCTCAGCATCGGCATCGTCTCCGTCGTCTTCCTCATCGCCTTCGAGGCGACGGCCATCGGCACGGCCATGCCCGTCGCCGCCCGCGAACTGCACGGCATCCCGCTCTACGCGTTCGCCTTCTCCGCCTACTTCACCACCAGCCTCTTCGGCATGGTCGTCGCCGGGCAGTGGGCCGACCGCAAGGGACCCCTCGGCGCGCTCGCGGGAGGGATGAGCGCGTTCGCCGCGGGGCTGGTGCTGTCCGGGACCGCGAGTGCCATGTGGCTGTTCGTGCTCGGGCGGGCGGTGCAAGGCCTGGGCGGCGGACTGGTCATCGTCGCGCTCTACGTGGTCGTCAGCCGCGCCTATCCGCGGCGGCTCCAGCCCGCGATCATGGCCGCCTTCGCCGCGAGCTGGGTGATCCCGTCCGTCGTCGGGCCGCTCGCCTCCGGCACCGTCACCGAGCACCTCGGATGGCGCTGGGTGTTCATCGGCATCCCCGCGCTTGTCGTCCTGCCGCTCGCGCTCGCTCTGCCGGCGATCCGGCGCACGGCCTCGGGCCCCGCGGACGCGTCGGCGCCCGTGCCACGCTTCGACCGGCGCCGCATCAGGCTGGCCCTCGGCATCTCGCTCGGTGCCGGTCTCCTCCAGTACGCGGGCCAGGACCTGCGCTGGCTGTCCCTCCTGCCCGCTGCCGCCGGCGCGGCGCTGCTCGTGCCGTCCGCGCTCGGTCTGCTGCCGCGCGGAACGTACCGTGCGGCGCGCGGACTGCCGTCCGTCGTCCTGCTGCGGGGGATCGCGGCCGGGTCCTTCATCGCGGCCGAGTCCTTCGTGCCGCTGATGCTGGTCACCCAGCGGGGGCTGTCCCCCACGATGGCCGGCCTCTCCCTGGCGGTCGGCGGCGCGACCTGGGCGCTGGGGTCGTACGCCCAGTCCCGGCCACGTACCGAGCCGTACCGCGAACGACTGGTCGTCCTCGGCATGGTCCTGGTCGCGGCCGCCATCCTGACCGCGCCGAGCGTGCTGATCGAGGCGGTCCCGGTGTGGATCGTCGGTGTCGCGTGGGGGTTCGGCTGCTTCGGGATGGGCCTGGTGATCGGCTCGACGAGTGTCCTGCTGCTCAAGCTGTCGGCGCCCGAGGAGGCAGGTGCGAACTCGGCCGCGCTGCAGATCTCGGACGCCCTGTCGAACGTCCTGCTGCTCGCCGGCGGCGGCGCGGCGTTCGCCGCGCTGGGCGGGGGCGCGCCGGTCACGGGCCACGCCGTGGCCGACGGCGTGTCCGGGTCGCATCCGTGGGCGTTCGCGGCGGTGTTCCTGCCGATGGCGGGGGTGGCGCTGGTGGGGGCGTGGGTGGGGACGAGGCTGCGGGCCACAAGTCGATAGCACCACGTGGTACCACGCGGTACCATCGCTCCATGGCTGGTCTGAATCTGAGGTTCACCGAGGAAGAGCTGGATGCCTTGCGCAAGCGCGCGGAGGCGGAAGGCAGGAGCATGCAGTCCTTCGCGCACGACGCCGTGATCACCGCCATCAACGAGCATTCGCGTCTCTTCAACGAAGCGGCGGACCATGTGCTGAAGGTCAGTGAGGAGCTCAACCGGAGGCTCGCCTGATGAACTACCTCACTCTTCCCGAGCTGCTCAAGCTTGCTGAGCGCCTCGGGGCTGACGAGGTGCGTGATTACGGCCTGCTCGACTCCGCCCTTGCACGACCGCAGTCAAGCGTGTTCGGTCAGGATGCTTACCCTGACATCTGGCAGAAGGCCGCCGCGCTCATGGAGTCGCTGTCCCGAAATCATGCGCTGGTCGACGGCAACAAGCGCATCGCCTGGTACGCGACATGGGTCTTCCTGCACATCAACGGGCATCCACTGAGCGCCGGGTTCGATGTGGACGAGGCCGAGCAGTTCGTTTTGAACGTGTGCCAGGGACTGGTGGACGTGCCGAAGATCGCCGAGCAATTGCCGCGCTTCGCCCAGTGACCCCGGTGTGAGGCAGCTCCCACTCTCGGGGGCACGGACCGCGTCCGGCCAGGACGACAACCGGCCCACCGGTAGGGTGGCCCGGTTGTCGTACGTAAAGCGTGGCCCCTTCGATCCAAACCGGAGACCGTGACTACTACCGCCTCCCACCACCTCTCACCCGCCTTCCCCGGCCGTGCCCCCTGGGGTACGGCCAACAAGCTGCGTGCCTGGCAGCAGGGCGCCATGGAGAAGTACATCCAGGAGCAGCCGCGTGACTTCCTCGCCGTCGCCACCCCCGGCGCCGGCAAGACGACCTTCGCGCTCACGCTCGCGTCCTGGCTGCTGCACCACCATGTCGTTCAGCAGGTGACCGTCGTCGCACCGACCGAGCATCTGAAGAAGCAGTGGGCGGCCGCGGCGGCGCGGATAGGGATAAAGCTGGACCCGGAGTACAGCGCCGGTCCGCTGAGCAAGGAGTACCACGGCGTCGCGGTGACCTACGCCGGAGTCGGCGTACGGCCCATGCTGCACCGCAACCGCTGCGAGCAGCGCAAAACGCTCGTCATCCTCGACGAGATCCACCACGCCGGTGACTCCAAGTCGTGGGGCGAGGCATGCCTCGAGGCGTTCGAGCCGGCGACCCGCCGTCTCGCCCTCACCGGCACGCCGTTCCGTTCGGACACCAACCCGATCCCCTTCGTCGCCTACGAGGAGGGCAACGACGGCATCCGCCGCTCCGCCGCCGACTACACGTACGGCTACGGCAACGCGCTCGGCGACGGCGTCGTCCGGCCGGTCATCTTCCTCTCCTACAGCGGCAACATGCGCTGGCGCACCAAGGCAGGCGACGAGATCGCCGCCCGCCTCGGCGAGCCGATGACCAAGGACGCGATCTCGCAGGCGTGGCGCACCGCGCTCGACCCGCGCGGCGACTGGATGCCGAACGTGCTGCGCGCCGCCGACCAGCGGCTCACCGAAGTGCGCAAGGGCATCCCGGACGCGGGCGGCCTCGTCATCGCCTCCGACCAGGACTCCGCCCGGGCGTACGCCAAGCTGATCCGCGAGATCACCGGCACCAAGGCCACCGTCGTGCTCTCCGACGAGGCGGCGGCGTCCAAGCGCATCGAGGAGTTCAGCGAGGACGGGTCCCGCTGGATGGTCGCGGTCCGTATGGTGTCGGAAGGCGTCGACGTACCGCGCCTCGCGGTCGGCGTGTACGCGACGACGATCTCGACGCCGCTGTTCTTCGCGCAGGCCGTGGGCCGTTTCGTACGGTCCCGCCGGCGCGGCGAGACGGCCTCCGTCTTCCTGCCCACCATCCCGGGCCTGCTCGGCTTCGCCTCCGAGATGGAGGTCGAACGCGACCACGTCCTCGACAAGCCGAAGAAGGATGGCGAGGAGGACCCGTACGCCGAGTCCGAGAAGGAGATGGCGGAGGCCGAGAAGCAGCAGGACGAGGACACCGGCGAGCAGGACATGCTCCCCTTCGAGGCCCTCGAGTCCGACGCCGTCTTCGACCGAGTCCTCTACGACGGTGCCGAGTTCGGCATGCAGGCGCACCCGGGCAGCGAAGAGGAGCAGGACTACCTCGGCATCCCCGGGCTCCTCGAACCCGACCAGGTGCAGCTGCTGCTGCAGAAGCGCCAGGCCCGTCAGATCGCGCACAGCCGCAAGAAGCCCGACGAGGAGGCCGACCTGCTGGAGCTGCCGGCCGAACGGCGGCCGGTGGTCTCCCACAAGGAGCTGCTCGAACTGCGCAAGCAGCTGAACACCATGGTCGGCGCCTACGTACACCAGAGCGGCAAACCGCACGGCGTCATCCACACCGAGCTGCGCAGGGTGTGCGGCGGGCCGCCGAGCGCCGAGGCGACCGCCGGGCAGATCCGCGAGCGCATCAAGAAGGTCCAGGAGTGGGCCACGCGCATGCGTTGACCGTTCCGCCCGCTCGGCCTGCCGCTCACGCCGTGACGAACAGGGAGCAATAACCCGTCGTAGTCGGCCGAGCGCCCGGATTCTGGACGAGGCCTTCCGCTGAGCGGTGCCGGTCGCTACTGTCCCCGCAATGCAAACGCCCCGTGGCAGCGCCGCCGCGGAGCGCAGTCGGTGTGCCATGGCCTGCCGGCGGCCTCTGGGTGCGTCGCCGATGGGACCGGTGCCGCGACATCCCGTCCGAGGACCGCCGTCACTCACTCCGAAGGAGAGGGGCGTCGTGACCGCGGAGACCTCCCAGACGCTCGACAGGGGACTACGTGTCCTCAAGCTGCTCGCCGATACCGACCACGGGCTGACCGTCACCGAGTTGTCCAACAAACTCGGCGTCAACCGCACCGTCGTCTACCGTCTGCTCGCCACCCTCGAGCAGCACGCCCTCGTCCGCCGCGACCTGGGCGGCCGCGCCCGGGTCGGCCTCGGCGTTCTGCGCCTGGGCCGCCAAGTGCACCCGCTGGTGCGGGAGGCGGCGATGCCGGCCCTGCGCTCGCTCGCCGAGGACATAGGGGCTACCGCCCATCTCACCCTGGTCGACGGGGCGGAGGCCCTCGCGGTCGCCGTCGTCGAGCCGACGTGGACGGACTATCACGTCGCCTACCGGGCCGGCTTCCGGCACCCGCTGGACCGGGGCGCGGCCGGCAAGGCCATCCTCGCCGCCCGCCAGACCAAGAGCACGGAGCCCGGCTACACCCTCACCCACGGCGAACTGGAAGCGGGCGCGAGCGGCGCTGCCGCGGCGCTCGTCGGCGTGACCGGGATAGAAGGCAGCGTCGGCGTGGTGATGCTCGCGGACGCGGTCCCGGAACGGGTGGGGCCCCGCGTGGTCGACGCGGCCCGCGAGGTCGCGGACGCGCTCCGCTGAGGCGGTTCCCGGACCTGGCCCTGCCCGGGGTCTCGGGCGGGGCCCCGCCGGGCCGGGCCGATAGATTGGGGCCGTGCTCTCCAGTCTCACGCGCCCGCGCGCCCTCGCCGTCTGCGCTCTTCCCGTCGTCGCGCTGCTCGCCGTCGCCGGGTTCGCGCCGCTGCCGTTCGTCGTGGCCCAGCCCGGGATGACCGCCGACGTGCTCGGCAAGGACCAGGGCCGGCAGGTCATCACGATCTCCGGCGCGCCGACCCGCAAGACGGAGGGTGCGCTGCGGATGACGACGATCGTGGCGACGGGGCCGACGGCCGACGTCGATCTCGGCGATGTGGCCGACGGCTGGTTCCGTACCGACCGCGCCGTCCTGCCCCGCGACGCCGTCTATCCGGCCGGCAAGTCGGAGCAGGAGATCGAGCGGCACAACGTCGAGGACATGGAGGAGTCGCAGGACGTCGCCGCCCGGGCGGCGCTCTCCTACCTCGGTGAGGACCCCGCGAAGGTGAAGGTCTCGCTCCATCTCGCCGACGTGGGTGGTCCGAGTGCCGGTCTCCTCTTCTCACTGGGCATCATCGACAAGCTCGAGGGCGACGGCTCCGGCGGTGATCTGACCGGCGGCCAGAACATCGCGGGTACGGGGACGATCAGCGCCGACGGGAAGGTCGGCGCGGTCGGCGGGGTGTCGCTGAAGACGCAGGCGGCCAAGCGCGACGGGGCGACCGTCTTCCTGGTGCCGAAGGCCGAGTGCTCGGACGCGCAGGCGGAACTGCCTGCGGGGATGCGCCTGATCCCCGTGACCACGCTCAAGGGCGCGGTGGATTCGCTTCGCTCGCTGGAGCAGGGTGAGAAGGTTCCCAGCTGCTGATGTCGGGCCCGTCGGTGTCCGAGCCCGTACCGGCCGGGACGCGAGCGTCGGAGGGGCCCTCGGACGTGGTGTCGTGGCCGGTCGGTCCGCCCTTGCCGGGCGCTACGTCCATTTCCCGCCAGCGCGGGAAGACCGCCGGAGCCAGGGTCGTCAGGAAGTACAGCCCGCCCAGCGTGAGCAGCGCCGCCGGCAGGCCCGCCTCCTCGATGAGGTAGCCGGCGGCAAGCCCGCCGAGGGGAGTGGTCATCAGGACTCCGGCTGTGGTCGTGCTCGCGACCCGGCTGCGCAGCTTCTCCGGTACACGCTCGTACATCACCGTGGTCAGGATCGGGTTGAGCATCCCGGCCGCCAGTCCGCCCGCCGCCATCGTGACGGCCAGCGGCACGGTGCCGTCCACCAGCGCGGCCACGACGAACCGCGGGGCCCCGCAGATCAGGAACGCGACGGTGAAGAGCACCCGCCGCGGGTAGCGGTGACCGACCGCGCCGTACAGCAGTGCGCCGAGCAGCGCGCAGCCGCCGAAGACGGCGACCAGCAGGCCCAGGTCCCGTGCACCGCCCAGGTCGTCCTTGGCGTGCACGGGCAGCAGTACGGAACTCCAGCCCTGGTCCAGCCCGTTGGTGACCATCACCATCAGGACGACGCCCAGCAGGAGTCGGGCACGGAGCAGAAAGGCGTAGCCCTCCCGCAGTTCGCCCCGGTAGGCGGCGAACGACACGGGAGCGGCGTTGCGCTGTGGTTCGGCCGCGCGCAGCCGCCGTACGCCCACGTGGATCAGCAGGGCGGAGCCGCAGAAGGTCGCCGCGTCGACCAGGAGCACCGCCTCCGCGCCGATCAGGGCGATGAGTACGCCGGCGAGGGCCGCGCCGGCCATCCGCGCGCCGCGCGAGACGGCGTCGAAGAGGCTCGCGGCCCGCGACAGGCTGGTGCCCGCGTGCTCGGCCAGGTCGGGGACGAGCACGTAGCGGGCGGTCTCGCCGGGGGCGTGGAAGAGGCCCGTGACGGCCATCAGCGCGCACAGCATCCAGAACCGGAGCGCTCCCGCGTAGTGCAGCAGCGGGATCGCGGCGAGCGCGACCGCGCAGACCAGGTCGGTGACGATGCTGACCCGCCGCCGGCCGATCCGGTCGATGACGGGGCCGCCGGTGATGGCCGACACGACGACCGGCAGGGTCGCGCAGAAGGCGACCAGGCCGGCCTTGCCCGGGCTTCCCGTGGTCTCGAGCGCGAACCAGGGGACGCCGATGAGGGTGAGCGAATTGCCGCTGATGGAAACGGCGTTGGCCGCCAGCACGGCGGCGAGCGGGCCTCGGCGGCGCCCCTGGACGCCTGGTCCCGCCTGGCCGCTCACGCGAGACGGGCCGTGGCAGTGCCGGGCGCGGTCGGCTGGTGGACCATGCGCAGGCCCACCTCGACGAGGGCCCAGCCCAGCCGGGTTCGTATCCGCTCGCGCGGCACGGTGCGAGCCGCGGCCGTGCGAGCGGCGGCCGTGCGAGCGGCGGCCGTGCGCAGCTCGTCGGCGCGCAGGTCGTGCAGCGTCAGATGTATGTCGCTGTGCATGGGTCCGTGTCCCCTCAGTCCGTGGCGCGTGGCAGTAGGTGGGTGTGCAGACGGACCTGGGCGGCGCCTTCCGTACCGGGGGCGGGCGCCTGGTCGCGGTAGCTCTCGATGAGGGCGTGGAGTTTTTCGTTGAGCTCGAGGGCCTGAGCGGGTGTCAGGCGCAGGGTGAAGTCGCTGAGGTCGGCGCTGCGTCGCCATTCCTGGGGCCAGTCCCGCTGGGTGGCGAGCCAGGTGGCGACCTCCTGGGTGTGGATCGTCGCGTGCTCGTGGAGATACAGGTCGGCGGCTCCGCGGACGGCCGGGTCGGGGTCGGACTGGAGGGACTCGTCGAAGCCGGTGCCTTCGATGGACGCCTTCCACCACCGCTCGCGGCCCTTGCCGCGCTCCGGGTCGTCCTCGACGAAGCCGTGGGCGGCGAGCTGGCGCAGGTGGTAGCTGGTGGCGCCGCTCGACTCACCCAGCCTCTCCGCGAGTTGGGAGGCGGTGGCCGGCCCGTCGAGGCGCAGGGTGGACAGCATGCGCATCCGCAGCGGGTGAGCGAGGCCGCGCAGCGACCGGGGGTCGAGCGTTCGGTACCTGCGGGTCTCCGGCTCGACCGGCGTGCTCGGCTCTTCGTTCTCGCTCATGACGCAAAGATAGTCTTGCAAAGAAGTCGTTGCAACAGTTTTTTGCAACGACTTCTTTGCAAGGTGCTCTCACCGCTCCGCCGGGTCCTCCGCCGCCTGCTCGACCAGCGGGATGATCCGCAGCGGCACCGGGTTCTCCATGACGATCGCGGTCGACGCCCGCACGATCCCCTCGAAGCCGACCACCCGGTCGATCACCCGCTGGAGATCGGCGTTGGAGCGGGCGACGAGCCGGCAGAGCATGTCGCCGTGGCCGGTGGTGGTGTGCAGCTCGAGCACCTCGGGGACGGTGGCCAGATGCGCCCGCACGTCCGCGCCCTGGCCCTGTTTGATCTCCAGCGTCGCGAACGCGGTCACCGGATAGCCCAGTGCCGCGGGGTCGACGTCCGGGCCGAAACCGCGGATGACGCCGTTCGCCTGGAGCCGGTCCATGCGGGCCTGGACCGTGCCGCGTGCCACGCCGAGCCGCCGGGACGCCTCCAGTACGCCGATCCTCGGTTCGCGCGCCAGCAGCACGATGAGCCGCCCGTCCAGATGATCGATCGCCATGGGCTCCTCCTGATGGTCATCCTGTACAGAACGCCCGGCCATCCTTGCGGCTGGCTGTGCAGATTGCCCAGTGGAGCGACGAACTATTGCGCACCTTGTGGAACGGGGAGAGTCTGCTGCCATGACTGAGACCATGGATCACACCCCGAACACCGCGCGGCAGGCCGACCCCTTCCCGGTGAAGGGAATGGACGCGGTCGTCTTCGCCGTCGGCAACGCCAAGCAGGCCGCCCACTACTACTCCACGGCCTTCGGGATGAAGCTCGTCGCCTACTCCGGACCGGAGAACGGCAGCCGCGAGACCGCCAGTTACGTCCTCACCAACGGCGCCGCCCGCTTTGTCTTCACCTCAGTGATCAAGGCGTCCACCGACTGGGGCCGCTTCCTCTGCGAGCACGTCGCCGAGCACGGCGACGGCGTCGTCGACCTGGCCATCGAGGTGCCGGACGCCCGCAAGGCGTACGCGTACGCCGTCGAGCACGGCGCCACCGGCATCACCGAGCCGTACGAGGTCAAGGACGAGAACGGCACGGTCGTGCTGGCGGCGATCGCCACCTACGGCAAGACCCGCCACACGCTCGTCGAGCGCAGCGGTTACGACGGCCCGTACCTGCCCGGGTTCGTGGCCGCCGCCCCGATCGTCGAGCCGCCCGCCAAGCGCACCTTCCAGGCCATCGACCACTGCGTGGGCAACGTCGAGCTCGGGAAGATGAACGACTGGGTGGCCTTCTACAACAACGTCATGGGCTTCACCAACATGAAGGAGTTCGTGGGCGACGACATCGCCACCGAGTACTCCGCCCTCATGTCGAAGGTCGTCGCCGACGGCACGCTGAAGGTGAAGTTCCCGATCAACGAGCCGGCGATCGCGAAGAAGAAGTCGCAGATCGACGAGTACCTCGAGTTCTACGGCGGCGCCGGCGTGCAGCACATCGCGCTGGCCACCAACGACATCGTCGCGACCGTCCGCTCCATGCGCGCCGCGGGTGTGCAGTTCCTCGACACCCCCGACTCGTACTACGACACCCTTGGTGAGTGGGCCGGCGAGACCCGGGTGCCCGTCGAGACGCTGCGTGAGCTGAAGATCCTCGTCGACCGGGACGAGGACGGCTACCTGCTGCAGATCTTCACCAAGCCGGTCCAGGACCGCCCCACGGTCTTCTTCGAGATGATCGAGCGACACGGTTCGATGGGCTTCGACTCGGCCGCCGTCGCGCGCGGCACGGACAGAACCACCAGGGCGCCGTCGCCCGGAGCAGCCTCCCGTGGGTCCGGAACTTCCGTCACC
>NZ_JBEXRZ010000051.1:0-39976 GCF_040613325.1 Streptomyces sp. NPDC006283
GTCAAGGGACTGCGCGCCGTCAGCGACTTCGACTACGAGCTGCAGATGGCCCAGGGTGAAGGAAGGCGCAGGGCGCGCCATGGACGACCCATGACGCCGGTTTGCGGACACTCCAAGTCCACTGACCGGCATGGACATTGGTCCACTCCACTGAAGCGCCGCAGGCCCGGACGCCGCTGCGGCGAAACTCCCCGGCACGCGCCTGACGTGCAAATTCTCTTGCCTCGAGCATGATTGACGGATCGTCCGGAAGCCGATACCCATGGGTCGTGTCCCGGCCCGCAGGTCCTGTCGCGCATCACCCGTCACTGGAGGCTGCATTGCAAGGATTCGCTCCCGCACGTCCGAGAAGCGCCCGCCGTCGCGCATGGACGGCCGGTGGCGCGGTGGCGTGCGCCGCCCTGTTGCTTCCGCTGGTCTCGGCCGGGCCGTCCGCCACCGCGGAACGGGCGTCGTCCGATGCCCTGCAGCGGGACTTCGCCGCGGCTGCCGCCGAGTACCGCGTGCCTCGGAGTGTGCTGCTCGGTGTCTCCTATCTGCAGTCCCGCTGGGACGCGCACGGTGGCGCGGCGAGCGTCACCGGCGGCTACGGCCCGATGCATCTGACGGACGCGCGGACCGCGCTGGCGGAGGCGCCCCACCATGCGCACGGGGCGGAGGACGCCCGCGGCGACGACGCCCGCCCCGCACGTACGGTGACCGGGGCGGCGCTGCCCGAGCCCCGGGCACTGCCGCCGAGGCTGCGGACGCTGGAGCAGGCGGCGAAGGTCTCCGGAATCGGCTCGGAGCAACTGCGTGACAACGCCGCGGCCAACGTACGGGGAGGCGCGGCCCTGCTCGCCGCGGCGCAGCGGGAGCTGGGCGGACCGGTGAGCGAGGACCCGGCGGACTGGTACGGCGCGGTCGCCAAGTTCTCCGGCGCGGACGACGTGGCGACGGCGACGACGTACGCCGACGACGTGTTCGACGTCATCCGCACCGGCCAGTCCCGGACGACGGACAGCGGTCAGCGCGTGGAGCTCGCCGCGGACCCGGCGGTTTCTCCGGAGCGGTCGCAGGTCCGGCGGCTGGGGCTGCGCACTGCGGACGCGGGCAGGACCGAGTGCCCTCTGACGGTGGCGTGCGAATGGATCCCGGCGCCGTACGAGGAGTTCGGCGAGGGCGACTACGGCAACCACGACCAGGCCGACCGGCCGGCGTCCCAGTCGGTGGACTACATCGTCGTCCATGACACGGAGGCGTCCTGGGACACCACTTTGCAGTTGGTGCAGGACCCGACGTATGTGTCCTGGCAGTACTCGCTGCGCTCGTCGGACGGTCACATCGCCCAGCACGTACCGCTCGACGACGTCGCCTGGCACGCGGGCAACTGGTTCGTGAACGCCAAGTCGGTGGGTTTGGAGCACGAGGGTTTCCTGGTGTCACCGGATGCCTGGTACACGGAGGCGATGTACCGTGCGTCGGCGCGGCTGGTGAGGTACCTGGCCAAGCGGTTCGACATTCCGCTGGACCGTCAGCACGTACTGGGCCATGACAACGTGCCGGGTACGACGACGGCCACGATCCGCGGGATGCACACGGACCCGGGTCCGTACTGGGACTGGGCGCACTACTTCCAGCTCCTCGGCAAGCCGTTCACCCCGCATGCCGGCCCGCAGAGCACGGTGGTCACCATCCGTCCCGACTACTCCGGGCACCAGCCGCTCTACACGGGCTGTGTGAAGGCCGGCGAGGCATGTGCGCCGCACGGTTCGGGTGCGGTGCGGCTGCACACGGCGCCGAGCGAGGACGCTCCGCTGGTCAAGGACATCGGTCTGCGGCCGGGGGGCGAGGACTCGACGACTGGGGTGAACGACACGGGGGCGCGCGCATCGACGGGTCAGCAGTACGCGGTGGCCGAGCGCCGGGGCGAATGGACGGCGATCTGGTACCTGGGCCAGAAGGCATGGTTCCACAACCCCCGTACGCAGCCCACCGCGGTGAGTGCGCGGGAGCCGGTGCTGACGCCGCGGGAGGGTCTCGCACAGGTGCCGGTCTACGGCAGGGCGTACCCGGAGGCCTCGGCGTTTCCTGTGGGCGTTCCGGTGCAGGCGGTGTCGCCGCTGCCGTACAAGCTGCTCGCGGGCCAGAAGTACGTGGTCGGTGACCGGGTGCCGGGTGAGTACTTCTACGCGACGACGTTCGACACCTCGGGTCACCAGGTGGTGCGGGGTGAGGAGATGTACTACGAGATTCAGTTCGGGCACCGGGTGGCGTTCGTGAAGGCGTCCGATGTGAAGGTCCTGAAGTAGGGGCCTCTCGTTCGGATCAGGCCGCGGGGTGCCACCGGTCGTGGGGTCCGGTGGCACCCCGCCTTTTCCATCCGCTTATGCGACTAATTGGCGGAATGAGTGGTCCGTACGGGCGAAGGGTAGGGCTGGGTCGTCATGATCCTCCGCGCCCGCGTGCGCGGCAGCTCACCGAAAGGCCCTGGCGCACATGGCACAGCCCTTCGTACTGCCGGACTTCTACGTTGCGTATCCGGCACGCCTCAACCCGCACGTCGAGGAGGCACGGCGGCACACCAGAGAATGGGCTCGCCGGATGGGGATGCTGGAAGGGTCCGGCGTCTGGGAGGAGAGCGATCTCGAGGCGCACGACTATGCCTTGTTGTGCGCGTACACCCACCCGGACTGCGACGCGGACGCCCTCGGTCTCGTCACCGACTGGTATGTGTGGGTCTTCTTCTTCGACGACCACTTCCTTGAAGTCTTCAAGCGCAGCCAGGATCTGGCGGGCGGAAAGGCGTACCTGGACCGGCTGCCGGCGTTCATGCCGATGGACCTCTCGCAGGGCATGCCCGAGCCGACCAACCCGGTCGAGGCAGGGCTCGCCGACCTGTGGGCGCGGACGGTGCCGAGCATGTCCCCGGCATGGCGTGCCCGGTTCACACAGGCCACGGAGAACCTGCTCAACGAGTCGATGTGGGAGCTCGTCAACATCGACGCGGGCCGGGTCGCCAACCCGCTCGAGTACATCGAGATGCGCCGGAAGGTCGGCGGCGCACCCTGGTCCGCCGGCCTCGTGGAGTACGCGGCCCGGGCGGAGGTGCCCGAGTCGGTTGCCGGGTCCCGCCCGCTGCGGGTGCTGCGCGACTCCTTCTCCGACGCCGTCCATCTGCGCAACGACCTCTTCTCGTACCAGCGCGAGGTGGAGGACGAGGGCGAGAACAGCAACGGTGTGCTGGTTCTCGAACGGTTCCTGGGCTGCTCGACGCAGCAGGCGGCCGAAGCGGTCAACGACCTGCTGACGTCGCGGGTCCAGCAGTTCGAGAACACCGCGCTCACCGAGGTGCCCGCGCTGTGCCTGGAGAAGGGACTGACGCCGGCGGAGTGCGCGGCGGTCGCCGCCTATACCAAAGGACTTCAGGACTGGCAGTCCGGCGGTCACGAGTGGCACATGCGCTCCAGCCGCTATATGAACGAGGGCGCGCGGGCGGCGGACGCGTCGTCGTCCGTTGCCGGTGTGCTGGGCACGTCGGCGCTCGACATCCGTACCCTGTTCGGCCGTCCGGCTGCCGCACGGCTGCGCACACTGACGCACCGGCCGCGTCCGGTGGGACCGTCCCTGCTGCCGGAGTTCGACCTTCCGTTCCCGTTGTCGCTCAGCCCGCACCTGGACGACGCGCGTTCGAAGTCGATCGCCTGGGCGGGCCGGATGGGCCTGTTGAACGACATCTGGGACGAAGCGAAGGCGACGGGCTTCGACCTGGCGCTGTGCGCTGCGGGGCTCGATCCGGACGCCACACCGGAGGAGCTCGAGCTCAGCGCCGAGTGGCTGACCTGGGGCACCTACGGCGACGACTACTACCCGATCGTCTTCGGAGCGCCGCGCGATCTCGCGGGAGCCAGGCTCTGCAACGAGCGGCTCAAGGCCTGCACGCCGGTGGACGACCCCGAGGCCGGTGCGGCCGTGGCGGTCGCGCCCCTGGAGCGCAGCCTCGCCGACCTGTGGGCGCGCACCGCGGGGCCGATGTCGGCGTACGCCCGCAGGTCCTTCCGCGGCGCCATCGACGTCATGATCGACAGTTGGCTGTGGGAGTTGCACAATCAGGCCCAGCACCGAGTTCCCGATCCGGTCGACTACATGGAGATGCGTCGGCTGACCTTCGGCTCGGATCTCACCATGAGCCTGTGCCGGCTGCGCCACGAGGGCGAACTCCCGCCGGAGGTGTATGCGAGCGGCCCGGTGCGCGCCCTGGAGAACGCGGCCATGGACTACGCATGTCTGCTCAATGACCTCTTCTCGTATCAGAAGGAGATCGAGTTCGAGGGCGAGGTGCACAACGCGGTACTGGTCGTGCAGACGTTCTTCGACTGCGACTATCCGACGGCCGCCGCGATGACCGACGATCTGATGCGGTCCAGGCTGGAGCAGTTCCTGCACGTGAAGGAGAAGGAACTGCCTCTGGTGTGCGAGGAGTTCGGCCTCGACGGCAAGGCCAGGGAGACGCTCGGCAGCTATGTGAGGGAGCTCGAGGACTGGCTGGCGGGCATCCTCAACTGGCATCGCAAGGCGCGGCGTTACAAGGAGGAGGATCTGCGGGGCGGTGCTGCCCCGCGGCGGCTCGGTGCCCCTACGGGGCTCGGCACGTCGGCGGCCAGGCTGTCACTGTCGCTGCCGGCATAGCGGTCGGCGGTCAGGGTCTGGCGCTGTGCGCGGCTCTGGCCCCGAGCACCCGTTCGCCGCCGCGGAGGTCGCGAAGCGCGTCGCGGAGCACATGGTGGCGCGGCAGGGTCGGTCGGCTGGTGCGGCCTGCCGTGAGGACGATGCGGTGGGCCGGGCCACCGGCCCGGGTGATCTCGAGTACTGCCCGGGAGCAGTCCCGGGCAGTCGGTCGGCCGCCGGCCCTCAGCCCTGCTGGAACAGCTCCGCGGGCAGGGGCTTCAGCAGCGCGTAGAGGTCGTCGGTGATCGGCCGGTCCCAGCTGGCGATCGTGACCAGCACATTGTCGCTGCGGTCGAACTGCACGCAGGAGATTCGGCTTTCCGAGAGCTTCAGCCGGCGCACGATCAGCAGATTGTCCCCCTGCATGACCGGAGTGTCCTCGACGCCGACCACATGGACCGGCTCCTCGTTCTCCAGGGCGACGAGCAGCTGACCCACCTCGAAGGGGATCTCCCCCTCCTCCACCTCGCGGGCAGGCGAGCCCTCCGGCAGATTGCCGATGATCATCGCAGGGCCGCGGCCGCCGAACAGGTCGTAGCGGAGGAAGACTCCCTGACAGCTGCCGTCCGGGGCAGGCAGCAGGCCCGCGCCGAGATTGCCGGGCCAGTCCCCCGGGTCCATGGCCAGGACATCGAAGTCCGGGCCCGCGGGTGTGGCGGCGCTGCGGCGGCGGAGGAAGGACATAACCGCAATGGTACGGGTACGGCCCACCTCGTCGGAGCCAGGGCCCGGGCCCTTTTGAACGCACCGGCTCCGGTCGCCGTATCTCTGTGAGACCGGTGCCCATGGCACCGATGTCTGTGAGGAGCAGCGTCCGCGAGACTCGTACCGACGTGAGGATCAGTCCATGAACGACCACATCACTCCTCCCCTGCAGGCTCTCCCGGACGGCGAGGCGGAACTCCGTCTGGTGGTCCGTCTCCACTGGGAGGACGTCGCCGCGCTCGGGCAGGAGGCGGGTCGGCTGGCCGCGCAGATGCAGCGGCCCGTGAGTCTCGACGAGGCCGCGGGGCACCGGCTCCGAACCCGGTCCGCCGGCCACGCCAAACCGGCGACCGCGCCGCCGTCCGTTCCGGCGGGGGGCCAGCATCTGCCGCCGGCCGCGTCGTCCGTCTCCTCGCTCACCGCTCGTACGCCCGGTGAGCACGCCCGGCAGGCCATCGAGAAGATCAACGGAACGGCGGGGCTCGGCCGGGACGTGTCGCAGACCTCCGCCTGAGACGGACGCCCGGCGCCTCCCCTCCTACGCCGACGGGAGGGGGCGCGGCCGGTGTCAGGTGAGGTCGAACTCCCCCTCGCGCGCGTTGACCACGAAGGCACGCCACTCGGCCGGGGTGAAGATCAGCGACGGCCCTTCGGGCCTGCCGCCGTTGCGCATCGCGATGAACCCCTCGACGAACGCGATCTGCACATCTCCCGCCCCCTGGGCGCCGGGCTGCCAGTCCGCCTTGCTCAGGTCCAAGTCCGGCTTCTCCCACCCCGAAAACATCTGCGCGGTAGTGGTGGTGGTGCTCTCGGCCACGTCCCTGCTCCTCCCGAGTCGTCTCCCGGGTCAGCCTAGCGACGACACCCCGTCACGGACAGAGCGCCGCACGTGACGGGGTGTCCCGGATCATGTCGTCGGCGGCTGGGCGCCCACCAGCCACACGGAGAAGAACTGTGCCCCGCCACCGTAGGCGTGACCGAGCGCCCGGCGTGCTCCCTCGACCTGGTGCTCGCCCGCCTGCCCACGGACCTGCAGCGCGGCCTCCGCGAAGCGGATCATGCCGGAGGCCCCGATGGGATTGGTCGACAGCACGCCGCCGGACGGGTTGACGGGCAGTTCTCCACCGAGCTCGGTGACGCCGGACTCGGTGAGCTTCCAGCCCTCGCCTTCCGCGGCGAAGCCCAGGTTCTCCAGCCACATGGGCTCGTACCAGGAGAACGGCACGTACATCTCCACGGCGTCGATCTCGCGGCGTGGGTCCGTGATGCCCGCCTGCCGGTAGACGTCGGCCGCGCAGTCCCTGCCGGCCTGTGGAGAGACGAAGTCCTTCCCGGCGAACATGGTGGGTTCGCTGCGCATCGCGCCGCCGTGCACCCACGCGGGCGGGTGCGGTGAACGTGCCGCGCCGGCTCGGCCGGTGAGGACCATCGCGCACGCGCCGTCGGAGGAGGGGCAGGTCTCCGAGTAGCGGATCGGGTCCCAGAGCATCGGCGAGGCCTGGACCTTCTCGAGGGTGACGTCGTGCTCGTGGAGGTGTGCGTAGGGGTTCTTCAGGGCGTTGCGGCGGTCCTTGTAGGCGACGAGGGATCCCACGGTGTCGGGCGCGCCGGTGCGTCGCATGTAGGCGCGGACGTGCGGGGCGAAGAAGCCGCCCGCGCCGGCGAGCAGCGGCTGCTGGAACGGGATCGGCAGGGACAGGCCCCACATGGCATTGGACTCGGACTGTTTCTCGAAGGCCAGCGTGAGCACCGTCGAGTGGCGGCGGGCGGCCACGAGGTTGGCGGCGACAAGGGCGGTGGAGCCGCCGACCGAGCCGGCGGTGTGGACGCGCAGCATCGGCTTGCCCACGGCGCCGAGCGCGTCGGCGAGGTACAGCTCCGGCATCATCACGCCCTCGAAGAAGTCGGGGGCCTTGCCGATGACGACGGCGTCGATGTCGGACCAGGTCAGCTCGGCGTCCTCGAGGGCTCGCAGGGCTGCCTCGCGGACCAGTCCGGCGATCGACACGTCACGGCGGGCGGCGACGTGCTTGGTCTGGCCGATGCCGACGACGGCCACGGGCTGCTTGGACATGCGCCTCTTATCGGACATGCGCTTCTCCTTCGCCTCGGTGCGGGCCGGGGGCTTGTCCGTCGCCCCCGCCACGGGATCGCCCTCCGCCTTCGCCTTCGCCTTCCAGAACAGCGACCAGGTTCTGCTGCAGACACGGCCCGGAGGTCGCGTGCGCGAGCGCGCGGTCGGACTCGCCACGATGGATGCGGGCGGCGGCCTCGCCGATCCGGAGCAGGCCCGCGGCCATCATCGGATTGGCGGCGAGCGCTCCGCCGGACGGGTTGACCCTCACGGTGTCGTCGAGGTCGAGAGTCCGGCGCAGGACGAGTTCCTGGGAGCTGAAGGGAGCGTGCAGCTCCGCCGTGTCGACGGGCCGGTCGAAGGCACCCGCGTGTTCGGCCGCGAGCCGGGTGGAGGGCGAGCGGGTCAGGTCACGCACGCCGAGGCCGTGGGCCTCGATCCGGTGGTCCATGCCGCGAATCCACGCAGGGCGTTCGCACAGTTCTCGGGCCCGGTCCCCGGCCGCGAGGATCACCGCGGCCGCACCGTCGCTCACGGGCGGACAGTCGGAGACTCTCAGCGGCCGGACGAGGTGGTCGCCGCGCGGTGTCTCTCCCTGCAGTTGAGCGTGCGGGTTGGCCGCGGCGGCGCGGCGGCTTCTGGCCGCAACAGCGGCGAAGGCGGGTTCGTCGGCCTCGCCCGCGTCGATGAGCGCCTGGGCCTGGAGGGCCGCGAGGGCCACGGAGTCCGGCCAGAGCGGGGCCGTGTAGTACGGGTCGAGCTGGCGGGTCAGTACGTCACGTACTTCACCGGGGGACGACTTTCCGTAGGCGTAGACGAGCGCGGTGTCGGCCTCGCCGGTCAGCAGCGCCACCCATGCCTCGTACAGCGCCCACGCACCGTCCATCTCCACATGGGACTCGGAGATCGGCGGCCAGGCGCCGACTCCGTCGAGTGTCATGGTGAAGGAGAAGGCCCGGCCGGCGAGATAGTCGCTGGATCCCGAGCAGGTGAAGCCGATGTCGCCGGTCTGCAGTCCGGTGCGCGCGAGGACCTGGTGGAGGACCGGCATCACCATCTCGACCTCGGAGAGCTCGTCGCTGCGGCGCCGGTGGTCGGTCTGCGCGAAGGCGACGATCGCCACGTCTCGCATCACAGCAGCTCCTTGTAGGTGTCGTAGTCGGCGTCGGGCTCGCCGGTGGGCCGGTAGTGGTCGGGATGGCGGGCCCCCTCGGTCCACACCGGTTCGACGCGCAGCCCCATGCGCACCTGGTCGTACGGGATGCCCCCGATGCGTCCGTGGAGGGCGAGGTCTGCGCCGTCGAGCGCGATGTGGGCGTAGACGTACGGCACCTCGATGTCCAGGCCCCGCGCCTTGATGTTGACGATGCAGAACGTGGTGACGGTGCCGCGCGGACCGACTTCGACCTGCTCGTCGGTGGCCACGCCACAGGTGGGGCAGGCACCGCGGGGCGGGACGTAGACCTTGCGGCAGGAGGGGCACCGCTCGCCGATGGTCCTGCGCTGCGCGAGTGCGGCGAGGTGGGCGCTCTGGGCGCGGCCGGGCGAGTAGGTGTAGTCGAGCCGGGCAGCGGCCACGATGCCGGTCACCGGCTGCGTGAAGTCGCCGCTGTGCGCGGGGCCCGGGCCGGCGGGCTCGCTCTCGTACGGTTCGAAGCAGGCGATGTCGGTGATCGCTCCGGTGCGCTCCGCCGCCCAGCGGATGCGCACCCGCATGCCGGTGCGCACGGCGTCGGGTCCGGAGGCGTCGAGAACGTGGAGCAGGGATGTGTCGGCCCCGTCGAGCCGTACCAGCACCCAGGCGAAGGGTGTGGTGAGCGGCTGATGGGGACGCGGGTGCTGGTTCCACGCCCAGGTGGTGACCGTGCCGGTGACGCCGACCTCGACGAGATCGCGGATCTCGTCGGCCGTGACCGGGTCGTACTCGACGGGCGGGACGAGGATCCTCCCGTCGCCGGTACGCACACCCAGTACGGTCCTCTCGCGCAGCCCCGTCAGGAAGGCGCTCTGCACGGGCCCGAGGGAACGGGTGAACGGGAATTCGACGACCAGCGGAGCACGGAGCACTTCGGGCATGGGGCTCTCCTTGTCAGGCGCGGCGGTAGACGGGGTCGCGCTTCTCCGCGAAGGCGCGGGCGCCTTCCTTGGCGTCGGCTGTGTCGAATACGGGCCAGCCCCGCTTCAGTTCGGCGGCGAGTCCTTCGGTCTCGGTCATCTCGGCCGTCTCGTACACCGACGCCTTGACCGCTTCGACGGCGAGCGGACCACAGGCGTTGATCCGTTCCGCGATGCCGAGCGCCGCTTCGAGAGCGGTGCCGTCCGGGACGACACGGCCGACGAGGCCGATGCGTTCGGCCTCCGTGGCGCTGTAGGGGCGGCCGGTGAGCAGCATTTCCAGGGCGTGGGTGCGCGGGATCTGGCGCGGCAGCCGTACGGTCGAGCCTCCGATCGGGAAGAGTCCGCGCCGGACCTCGAAGAGTCCGAAGGTGGCGCTCTCGCCCGCGACCCGGATGTCGGTGCCCTGCAGAATCTCGGTGCCCCCCGCGACGCAGGGCCCCTCGACGGCGGCGATCACCGGTTTTCGCGGCCGGTGATGGCGCAGCATGGCCTTCCAGTGCAGGTCGGGGTCGGCCTTCATCCTCTCTCGGTACTGCTCGCCCTCCATTCCCCTGCCCGCGAGCGCCTTGAGGTCCATGCCGGCGCAGAAGGAACCGCCGGCTCCGGTGAGCACGACGGACCGGACGGTGTCGTCCCCGTCCGCCTCGAGCCAGGCGTCGTAGAGGCCGACGAGCATCGCGATCGAGAGGGCGTTCTTCGCCTCCGGTCTGTTCAGGGTGAGCACCAGCGTGGCCCCCTCGCGTGTCACGGTGAGGTGTTCGGTGCCCGTGTGGCCGTTGCGTCGTTCCATCTGCGGAACCTCCCGTCCCCGGATCTGGAACAGGTTGCAGTAGCCGGGCGACCAGTTCAATAGTTTTCTGACAGACAGTCAGATTTCCTGTCGCGAGCTCTTCCCAGTTGTGCCGACCGGCGCTCTAATGACCGCCATGCCGACGAGCGCCGGGTCGGAGCGTCATCCGCAGGGATCCGGCGGGCTTCGCCCAGGCGGTCGTCGGACGGCCGGTCGGACGGCCGCCGGGCACAAGCCGGGTTCTCGCCGGGGTCAGGAGGAGCGGTGGAGTACAACCTTGCCGACCTGTTCGAATCGGTGGTCGATGTCGTACCCGACCGCGAGGCACTGGTCTACATCGACCATCCGGGCACGGGCGAGGAACGACGACTCACCTACGCGGAACTCGACGCCGCGGCCAACCGGATCGCCCACCATCTGCTCGACGCCGGCATCCGGGCCGGCGAGCACCTTGGCCTTCATCTCTACAACGGCGTGGAGTACCTCCAGACCGTGCTGGCCTGCCTGAAGGCCCGCATCGTCCCGGTGAACGTCAACTACCGGTACGTGGAGCAGGAACTGGTCCACCTCTACCGCGACGCCGACATGGCCGCGCTCGTCTTCGACGCCGAGTTCACGGCGCGGGTCGCCGCGGCAATCCCACGCACCGAGAAGCTGAGGCATCTGGTGCGGGTCGGCACACCGCCCGAGGGGGCACCGCACCTCGACGCGGTGGACTTCACGCGGGCGGAGGCCGCCGGCTCACCGCGCCGCGGCTTCGCCCCGCGGTCGGGCGACGACCTGTTCATCATCTACACCGGCGGCACCACGGGCATGCCCAAGGGCGTGATGTGGCGCCAGGAGGACCTGTTCTTCTCGGGGCTCGGCGGGGGTGCACCGACCGGCGAGCCGGTGTCCTCGCCGCGGGAGCTGGCCGAGCGGGTGGCGGCGGGCGGCGACGGGATCACCTTCTTCCCCACTCCCCCGCTCATGCACGGCACGTCGACGCTCACCGCCTTCATCGGGTTCAACTTCGGCCAGCGGATCGTTGTCCACCGCAAGTTCGTGCCGCACGAGGTGCTGCGCACCATCGAGCGGGAGAAGGTCACCAGCGTCTCGCTCGTCGGCGATGCGATGCTGCGCCCCCTGATAGACGCGCTGAACGGGCCGTTGAAGGGCTGCGACCTGTCCAAGCTGTTCAGCGTCTCCAGCTCGGGTGCGATCATGTCGGACACCGTCCGCGCCCAGTTCTCCGCCCTGGCGCCGAACGTGCTGCTGCTGAACAACTTCGGCTCCTCCGAGTCCGGCTTCAACGGCACCGCGACCGACGACTCCGGCCCCGACCGCGGCTTCCGGCTGCGCGTCAACTCCCGTACGACCGTGGTCGACCCGGCAACGCACGAGCCGGTGAAGCCGGGCGAGCCCGGCCGCGTCGCCCAGCGCGGCCACGTCCCACTCGGCTACTACAACGACCCGGCCAAGTCGGCGGAGACCTTCTTCCGGCGCGACGGCGAGCGCTGGGTGCTGCTCGGCGACATGGCGACGGTGGACGAGGAAGGCATCGTCACGGTGCTCGGCCGCGGCTCGCAGTGCATCAACACCGGTGGCGAGAAGGTGTATCCGGAGGAGGTCGAGCAGGCCCTCAAGTCCCACCCCGACGTGTACGACGCGCTCGTCGCGGGCGTGCCGGACAGCAGGTGGGGCAACCAGGTGGCGGCCGTGGTCCAGCTCCGCACGGGCGCAGAGGTGCCGACCCTGGAGGCCATCCAGTCTCACTGCCGCACGCGCCTCGCCGGCTACAAGATCCCCCGCCTGCTGGTGATCACCGACGAGATCCAGCGCTCCCCGAGCGGCAAAGCGGACTACCGCTGGGCGCGAGCGGTGGCGGCGGAGCGCCGGGACCCGGCCTGAGCCGCGGCGGGGCTTCGGCCCTTTGCCGGAGTGCGGGCCAAAGGTGCGATCAGCTCACGTCGCCCGGCAGGATCCGCTCGCCGTTGAAGACGCCGAGCCGCTCGCGGTACAACTCCAGCGGCACACCGTTCGGGTCGTGGAGGTAGAGGCTGTCCTCGACACCCCGGTCCGGACCGACGTACTTCACGCCCGCCTCGTCCAGCGCCTTGCGGCCCGCGGCGAACTGCTCGGCGTCCACGGACAGGGCCATGTGCTGCACACCGCCGACCGTCTCCGTGGCCGGCGGGTGGTCGTGGCCGGGGAAGTCGAAGAAGCCGAGCAGATTGCCGTTGCCGATGTCGAAGAAGAAGTGGGTGGAGCCGCGGTAGTCCCGGTTCTCCACGATCTCCACCAGCGGGAATCCCAGGAGCTCCTGGTAGAAGCGGATGGTTTCCTCCACGTCACGGCAGATGAAAGCCACGTGGTGGACGCCTCGCGCGGTCGTCGTGGGCCGGTCGCCCGGCTCGCACAGGTAGCGCCTGCGCAGTTCCTCGCGGCGGGCGCGTACGGCCTCGAGTTCGGCTCCCTCGGGCTGGGGCATCGCGGCTCCTTCACACATTTTGATTGCGGGTTTCAACTGCTGTCCCGCATCTTCCCTGTTCCGAGCCGATCGCGCTGCCCCACGAGTGGTGGAAGTGTGTGGGCGGCGTAGGTGGATGCCCTTCCGTCGATGCCTTGACGGACGGCGGGAGGGGCTGAATTACTGATCCCCAACGGATCGACCGAATGATCGGTCGTCCGGTTCGGGACGTTCGGGATGTCGGGACGTCGGGATGTGCGGGTGCGGGACGGGAGTGTGCGGATGACGGATCTGCTGGACGCGGCGGAGCGGCTCGGCCGCGAGGAGCTGGAGGCCCTGCAGCTGGAGCGGCTGCGCGCGACGCTGAGCCATGCGTACGAGAACGTCGCCTTCTACCGCAAGGCCTTCGACAAGGCGGGCCTGCGGCCGGAGGACTGCCGCTCGCTCGCGGACCTCGCACGCTTCCCCTTCACCGCCAAGACCGACCTGCGCGACCACTACCCGTTCGGGATGTTCGCCGTCGAGCAGTCGCAGATCCGCCGTATCCATGCCTCCAGCGGTACGACGGGCCGGCCCACCGTCGTCGGTTACACGCAGCGGGACCTGGACACCTGGGCCGACGTGGTGGCGCGCTCCCTGCGCGCCGCCGGTGCCCGGCCCGGCCACAAGGTACATGTGGCCTACGGCTACGGCCTGTTCACCGGTGGCCTCGGCGCGCACTACGGGGCCGAGCGGCTCGGCTGCACGGTCATTCCCGCGTCCGGCGGCATGACGGCCCGGCAGGTGCAGCTGATCAACGACTTCCGGCCCGAGATCATCATGGTCACCCCGTCGTACATGCTCACCCTCCTCGACGAGTTCGAGCGCCAGGGTGTCGATCCGCGCTCGACGTCGCTCAAGGTGGGAATCTTCGGCGCGGAGCCGTGGACCGAGGAGATGCGCCGCGAGATCGAGGAACGGTTCGCGATCGACGCCGTCGACATATACGGGCTCTCGGAGGTGATGGGCCCAGGTGTGGCACAGGAGTGCGTCGACACCAAGGACGGCCTCCATATCTGGGAGGACCATTTCCTTCCGGAGATCGTCGACCCGTTCACCGGTGAGGTACTGCCGGACGGCGAGGAGGGTGAGCTCGTGTTCACCTCGCTCACCAAGGAAGCCATGCCCGTGATCCGGTACCGCACAAGGGACTTGACGCGGCTGCTGCCCGGCACCGCGCGGGTCTTCCGGCGGATGGAGAAGGTGACCGGGCGCAGCGACGACATGGTGATTCTGCGCGGGGTGAATCTCTTCCCGACGCAGATCGAGGAGATCGTGCTGCGCACCGAGCATGTCGCACCGCACTTCCAGCTCCGGCTGACCCGCGAGGGCCGCCTGGACGCGCTCACCGTGCGCGCGGAGGCTCGCGCGGAGGCCACCGGGGAGCAGCGGGTGGCGGCGGAGCGGGCCATCGCGGCAGCCGTCAAGGACGGGGTCGGGGTATCGGTCGCAGTGGAGGTGGTCGATCCCGGGACGTTGGAGCGGTCGGTGGGCAAGATCAAGCGGATCGTCGATCTCAGGGAGCAGATGGGCCACTGAAGCGGTCCCGCAGCTCGCGCTTGAGGATCTTGCCGCTCGCGTTGCGCGGGAGGCCGTCCACGAACAGGACCTTCTTCGGGGCCTTGAAGTGGGCGAGCCTCTCCCGTGCGTGGGCGAGCAGTTCGGCCTCGGTGACCTCCTCGCGTGCCACGACGACAGCGGTGACGGCCTCGATCCAACGCTCGTCCGGCAGGCCGACGACCGCGGTCTCGGCCACCGCCGGATGCGTGTAGAGGACGTCCTCGACCTGTCGGGAGGCCACCAGCACTCCGCCGGAGTTGATGACGTCCTTCACTCGGTCGACGACCGTGAAGTAGCCCTCGCTGTCGCGGACGGCGAGGTCACCGGAGCGGAACCAGCCGTCGCGGAAGGCCTCCCCGGTCTCCTCCGGCTTGTTCCAGTAGCCCTCGCACAGCTGCGGTGAGCGGTAGACGATCTCGCCCGGCGTGCCGTCCGCCACCTCCTTGCCGTCCTCGTCGACGACCTTCGCCTCCACGAAGAGCACCGGCCGGCCGCAGGACTCCATCCTGCCTTCGTGCTCGTCGGGCCCGAGGACGGTGGCGAGGGGCCCGATCTCCGACTGGCCGAAACAGTTGTGGAAGGCGAGCCCCGGCAGGCGCACACGCAGCCGCTCCAGTACGGGTACCGGCATGATCGACGCGCCGTAGTACGCCTTGCGCAGCGCGCTGAGGTCCCGGGTCGGGAAGTCGGGGTGGTTGGCCAGGCCGATCCAGACGGTCGGCGGGGCGAAGAGGCTGTCGGCGCGGCCCGCCTCGACGAGGTCGAAGATCTGTCCGGCGTCAGGCGCGTCGAGGATGGTGTTCTCCGCGCCGACCGCGAGGTAGGGCAGCAGGAAGACGTGCATCTGGGCCGAGTGGTACAGCGGCAGCGAGTGGACGGGCCGGTCGGCGGCGTCCAGGCCGAGGGCGGTGACGGCGCTGACGTACTCGTGGACCAGCGCGCGGTGGGTCATGATCGCGCCCTTGGGCAGGGCCGTTGTGCCGGAGGTGTAGAGCAGCTGCACCAGGTCCTCGGCCGCCGGTTCGTGGTCCGGGGCGAACGGGCGGGGCAGGGCGAGCGCCGCCAGCAGAGAGTCGTCGCTGTCGCGCAGCGCGCGTACGGGGGCCCTGGCCTCCAGCCGGGGGGCGAGGCCCGGGTCGGCGAGGACGAGGGAGCTTCCCGACTGGTCGAGGATGTAGGCGAGGTCGTCACCGGTCAGGTTCTGGTTGACGGGTACGTGGATCAGCCCGGCCCGTGCGCAGGCGAGGAAGGCGATCAGGTAGGCGTCGGAGTTGTGGCCGTAGGCGGCGACCCGGTCGCCCGGTCGCAGGCCGTGCTCCATGAGGACGGCCGCCGCGGTGGAGACGGCGGCGTCGAGTTCGGCGTAGGTCCACGTGCGGTCGGCGTAGCGCACGGCGGTACGGCCGGGGGTGCGTCCGGCGCTGCGGCGTACGAGGGCGTCGACCGTGTTGCTGTGTGCGCCTGTCATGACGTGATCCTGTGCGGCCTGTGACGGAACGTCAAGAGCGCTGTGAACCGACCGGCCGGTCGACCGTTCCGCGCTCAGGTCCTCACGGGCACAGGCTCACGGGCTCACGGGCACAGGCTCACGGGCTCACGGGCTCACCGCGAGGAAGACGAAGGCGGCGAAGATCGCCAGATGGACCCCGCCCTGGAGCAGCGTGGCCCGGCCGGGCACCACGGTCAGGGCTCCGACGACGACGGTGAGGGCGAGCAGCACCATATGGGTGGCGCTGAGACCGAGCAGCAACGGTCCCTCCAGCCAGATGGTGGCCAGCGCGATCGCGGGGATCGTCAGCCCGATGCTGGCCATGGCGGAGCCGAGCGCGAGGTTGAGGCTCGTCTGTACCCGGTCCCGCCGGGCGGCCCGCACCGCGGCCAGCGTCTCCGGCAGCAGGACGAGCAGGGCGATGACGACGCCGACGACGGCGTGCGGCAGGCCCGCCGACTCGACGCCGGACTCGATGGCGGGCGACACGGCCTTGGCGTCGCCCACGACAGCCACCAGCGCGACGAGGAGCATGCCGAGGCTGAGCACAGCGGCCGAGCGGCCCGGGGCGTCGGCGGGCTCGTCGTCGACCTCGTCCCTGATGTCGCCGTCGTGGGTGACGGAGACGAAGTACTCGCGGTGGCGTACGGTCTGCACCGCGACGAACAGTCCGTACAGGGCCAAGGAGGCGACGGCCGCGAAGGTCAGCTGTGCGGAGGAGAACTCGGGGCCGGGTCTGCTGGTGGTGAAGGTCGGGAGCACCAGGCTGAGGGTGGCGAGCGTCGCGACGGTGGCGAGCGCGGCACCCGATCCCTCCGCGTTGAAGACGGCCACCCGGTTGCGCAGCGCGGCCACCAGCAGGGACAGCCCGACGATCCCGTTGCAGGTGATCATGACGGCGGCGAAGACGGTGTCCCTGGCCAGCGAGGCCGTCTTCGCTCCCCCGTCGACCATCAGGGTGACGATGAGTGCCACCTCGATGACGGTCACGGCGACGGCGAGGACCAGCGACCCGAAGGGCTCCCCCACTCGATGCGCGACGACCTCGGCGTGGTGCACTGCCGCGAGCACGGCGCCGGCGAGGCAGAACGCGACGACCACGACCGCGAACGGCGGCAGGCCGCGGCCCCAGCTGAGCACCAGGGCGACGACCGCGACCAGCGGCACCCAGACGGTCCACCGGCGCAGGATCGACTTGATGTTCACCGCGCTCATACGGGCCAGGCTGCCAGCGGCGGGCGGCTCTCGCGCGATGAGCGGGCTCGCGAGAGCCGGCTCGCTGGTCACATGACGCGGTCGTGGCCCTCCCAGTACGGCGCGCGCAGCCGTCGCTTGTAGAGCTTGCCGTTGGGATCGCGCGGCATCGAGGCGATGAAGTCGAGGGACTTGGGGCGCTTGTAGGCGGCCAGGTGCCGCTCGCAGTGACTGAGGATGGCAGCGGCGAGGGCTTCGCCGGCGGCGTGACCCTCCTCCGGTTCCACCACGGCCTTGACCTCCTCGCCCCAGTCGGCGTGCGGGATGCCGAAGGCTGCGGCGTCGGCGACGGCCGGGTGGGTGAGCAGGGCGGCCTCGATCTCGGCCGGGTAGATGTTGACTCCGCCCGAGATGATCATGTCGATCTTGCGGTCGTGCAGGAAGAGGTAGCCCTCCTCGTCGAGATGGCCGAGGTCGCCGACGGTGAAGAAGTCGCCGATGCGGTTGTTCCTGGTCTTGGTCTCGTCCTTGTGGTAGCTGAAGCCGCCCGTCGACATCCTCATGTAGACGGTTCCGATCTCCCCGGCAGGCAGCCGGCGGCCCTCGTCGTCGAAGACGGCGAGTTCGCTGATGGGCCACGCCCTGCCGACCGTGCCGGGCTTCTTCAGCCATTCGCCGGCGGTCGCGAAGGCGCCACCGCCTTCGCTGGCCGCGTAGTACTCCTCGACGCAGCCGCCCCACCAGTCGATCATGGCTCGTTTGATGTGGTCGGGGCAGGGGGCAGCGCCATGGATGGCGTGCCGCATCGAGGAGACGTCGTAGCGCTTCCTGACCTCGTCCGGGAGGGCGAGCAGCCGGTGGAACTGGGTCGGCACCATATGGGTGTGCGTGCACCGGTGGGTGTCGATGAGGCGCAGCATCTCCTGCGGCGTCCACTTGTCCATGAGGACGAGTGGGTGGCCGATGTGCAGGGCCGCGGCCGCGAATTGCAGCACGGCCGTGTGGTAGAGCGGCGAGCAGACGAGGTGGACGTTCCCGTCGTGGGGCCGGATGCCGAAGATGCCGAGGAAGCCGCCCAGGTGGGTCTCCTCGGGAAGCTTGCCGGGCAGGGGGCGGCGGATGCCCCGGGGCCGGCCGGTGGTGCCGGAGGTGTAGTTCATGACCCAGCCGAGCGTGCGGCCCTCGGGCGGGGTCTCGGGCTGTCCGTCAAGGAGGTCGCCGTACGGGCGGAAACCGGCCAGCGTCCCGACGGTGTACCGGTGACTCGGTGGCAGGCCCGCCTCGTCGGCGGCGAGGGTGGCCGCGGCGGCGAAGCGTTCATGAGCGATGAGCGCCTTGGCTCCGGAGTCGGAGACGATCCAGGCGATCTCGGGCCCGACGAGGTGGTGGTTGACGGGGACGAGGTAGAAGCCGGCCTGGGCTGCGGCGAGGTAGGCGGTGATCAGCTCCGCGCAGTTGGGCAGGACGACGGCGAAGGCGTCCCCGCGCTCGAGGCCGGCGGCGCGCAGGCCGTGGACGAGCCTGTTGACGTCGGCGTGCAGCCGTCCGGCGGTCCATTGCCTGCCGTCGGGGCAGGTCAGAACGGTACGGTTGGGGTCTGCGGCGGCCTGGGCCCAGAAGCCGCCGGCGGGGGCGTCGGTGGTCATGAGCCGCTCCTTTGGGCGATGCGGTTGATCCGGTCGACGGCCTGTTCGAAGCCGCGGGTCAGGTCGTCGAAGACCTCGCGTACGCTGCGTTCGCTGTTCATCCGGCCGACGATCTGGCCGACGGGCGTGCCGAGCAGCGGTCCGACTTCGTACCGCTGGATGCGGGAGACGGCCTCCGCGACGAGAAGTCCCTGCAGTGGCATGGGAAGGGTGCCGGGGCCCGCCGGGTCGTCCCAGGCGTCGGTCCACTCGGTGCGCAGCTGGCGGGCGGGTTTGCCGGTGAGGGCGCGGGAGCGGACGGTGTCGCCGGAGCCGGCGGCCAGCAGCTTGGCGGTCAGCGCACGAGAGCCGAGGGACGCCTCCGCGGTGGTGAGCCACAGGGAGCCGAGCCAGACGCCCTGGGCGCCGAGCGCGAGCCCGGCGGCGATCTGTTCGCCACTGCCGATGCCTCCGGCGGCGAGGACGGGCAAGGGCGCGACGGCGTCGACGACTTCGGGCGTGAGCACCATGGAGGCGATCTCGCCGGTGTGGCCGCCGGCCTCGTATCCCTGGGCGACGACGACGTCGATGCCCGCCTCGGCGTGACGGCGGGCGTGCTTGGCGCTCCCGGCGAGGGCGGCGACCAGAACGCCCTGGCCGTGGGCGCGTGCGACGACGTCGGCGGGCGGTGGGCCGAGGGCGTTGGCGAGGAGCCTGACGGGGTAGTCGAAGGCGACGTCGAGCTGGTTGCGGGCGACCTGTTCCATCCAGCCGGTGATGCGCCAGCCGGAGGCCTCGCCCTCTGCGAGCTCGGGCACGCCGTGCTTGGCGAGGGTGTCGGTCACGAACCTGCGGTGCCCTTCGGGGATCATCGCCTCGATGTCCGCCTCGGTGACGCCTTCGACCTTCTTGGCGGGCATGACGACGTCGAGTCCGTACGGCATGCCGTCGGTGTGGTCCTGCATCCAGTCGAGGTCACGCTTCAGATCGTCCGGCGCGGTGTAGCGGACGGCTCCGAGCACGCCGAAGCCGCCCGCGCGGGAGATGGCGGCGGCCACCGCGGGGAACGGTGTGAAGCCGAAGATGGCGTGTTCGATGCCCAGTTGTCTGCTCAGCTCCGTCTCCATGGGCGGCAGGATGCCGCAGGGCGCCGGACGAGGGAAGACATTTTCTGATGCTGCGTCAGATTCTTTGCGGTGGTTGACAGGTCTCCGGCGCGGCAAGAAAGTTTCACCTGTCGTGGAAGATCCGAAAGATACTTTCAAAGACGCGCAGAGAGGGGTCCGAATGACCGACGACTCGGCGGGCAGAGGGATCAGCAGGCGGAGACTGAGCGGCGGGATGCTGGCACTGGGCGGCGCGCTCGCCCTCGCGCCGATCCCCTTCGCGGCGGCGGCCGAGCCGCACGGCGGCCCGGCCGCGGGCGGCTCCGGTTCCGCTTCCGGCAGCGGCACCGGACACCGGCCGACCCTGCGGCACGGCTCTCCGCGGCGGGCTGGTCTGCTCCCAGGACCTCTCGGCCAACTGGTCACCGACGCCGAGAAGTTCCTGGCCCCCTCCCCCAAACACCCCTGGTACGCGGGAGCGGTGCTGCTCGCCGGCCGCGGCGGCACGGTCGCGCTGCACCGGGCGATCGGCAAGGCACTGCGCTACTCGGCGTACGACGAGAAGACCGACACCGCCGTCGAGCTCCCCGCGGACCAGCAGATCGACATGGCCGAGAACACCGTGTTCGACCTGGCGTCCGTCTCCAAGCTGTTCACCTCGATCCTCGCGGTGCAGCAGATCGAGCGGGGCGCACTGGAGCTGGAGGCTCCGGTCGCGTCGTACGTGCCCGAGTTCGCCGGCGCGGGCAAGCAGGACATCACGGTGCGCCACCTACTGACACACACCTCCGGTCTGCGCGCCTGGATCCCTCTGTTCAAGGAGCCGACGCAGGAGGCACGGCTCCAGCGGCTGTGGGACGAGGCTCCGGCGACCACACCCGGTACCGACTATCTCTACTCGGATCTCAATCTGATCTCCCTCCAGCTCGTTCTGGAGAGAATCACCGGTCACCGGCTGGATGCGCTGCTCCACGACGAGATCACCGCTCCGCTCGGGATGCACCGCACCCGGTTCAACCCGCCCGCGTCCTGGAAACCCGGGATCGCGGCCACCGAGGACGCCCGGCTGCCGTGGTCCGGCCTCGAGCGCGGCCTGGTGTGGGGCGAGGTCCACGACGAGAACGCGTACAGCTTCGGCGGCATCGCCGGCCACGCCGGGGTGTTCTCCTGCGCCTGGGACCTCGCCGTCCTCGCCCGTACGCTGCTCAACGGCGGTGTCTACGGCAGGACCCGCATCCTGAGTCCCTCCTCCGTCGACCTGATGTTCTCCGACTTCAACACGGACTTCCCCGGCGACGAGCACGGCCTCGGGTTCGAGCTCTACCAGCACTGGTACATGGGCGCGATGGCGACGCCGCGGACCGCCGGCCACACCGGGTTCACCGGCACCAGCCTCGTCCTCGACCCGACCACCGACTCCTTCCTGATCCTGTTGGGCAACTCCGTGCACCCCGTGCGCAGCTGGCGCTCGGGAAGCGCCCCCCGGGTGGCCGCCGCCAACAACATGGCCAGGGCCGTCGCCGTGCGTCCCGAGCACGGCCGCACCGCCTGGTTCTCGGGCATGGCCGGCTCCACCGCGGCGACCCTCGCCCTGCCCGCCCTCACCCTCACCTCGGGCAGGCCGCTGCTCACGTGCTCCCTGTGGTGGGACACCGAGCCCGGTGCCGACACCCTGGTCCTGGAGGCGTCCACCGACGGCGGGGCGACCTGGCGGCCGCTTCCCTTCACCACCGCCCGCCGGGACGGCACGGAAGTACAGCACCCGGCGGGCGCGGCCACCGGATGGTCCGGCCGCGTCTGGCACCGGCTCACCGCCGACCTCGCAGCCTGGCGGGGTGCGCCGGTACGGCTGCGGTGGCGGTACACGACCGACCAGCTCTATGTCGGCCGGGGCGCCTACGTCGATGCGATCCGGGTCGAGGACGGCAACCGCCGCACGGCCTTCGACGAGGCACGGCCCGAGGATGCCGCACGGATCGAGGCCAACGGCTGGACCGCTTCGCGGGACTGACGACCAGGCACGGCACAGGACGGCGTCGGTCGGGGGCCGACGCCGCCTTCCTCACCGGCCGAGCGCCGCCATGGCCGCGTTGTGCCCCGGCACACCGCTGACGCCGCCGCCGCGAGCGGCGCCCGCGCCGCACAGCAGCACGTTGGCGTGCGCCGTCTCGACACCCCAGCGGCCCGTGGCAGGCGTGGCATACGGCCAGGACAGGTCGCGGTGGAAGATGTGGCCGCCGGGCAACCGCAGTTCCTTCTCCAGGTCGAGCGGTGTCTTCGCCTCGATGCACGGGTTGCCGTTCCCGTCGAGCGCGAGGCAGTCGGCGATCGGCTCCTCGAGACAGGAGTCGAGCTCGGCGAGGGTCGCCGCCAGCAGGTCCGCACGGGCCCGGTCGTTGTCCGCGGCAAACAGCCGGGCCGGGGTGTGCAGGCCGAAGAGCGTCAGCGTCTGGTAGCCCTGCGCCACCAGCTCCGGCGCCAGGATCGAGGGATCGGTCAGCGAATGGCAGTAGATCTCGGACGGCGGGGCGCTCGGCAACCTGCCGGACGCCGCTTCCCGGTAGGCGGCCGCCAACTGCTCGTAGCCCTCGGAGACATGGAACGTCCCGGAGAACGCGTCCTTTGGATCCACGGACCGGTCCCGCAGCCTCGGCAGTCGGCGCAGCAGCATGTTGACCTTCAGCTGGGCCCCTTCCGCGGCCTCGGGAGGCTCCTCACCGAGGAGCCCGGCCAGTGTCTGCGGTGACGCGTTGACCAGCACGTGGCGGGCGGCGACGGTGCCGACGCCTTCGGCGGCGCGGAAGGTGACCTCGGCCCGCTCTCCGTCGGTCTCGACAGCGGTGGCCTCGTGTTCGAGCACGATCTCCGCACCGGCGGCACGTGCCGCCGTGGCCAGTGCGTCCGTGAGCGCTCCCATCCCGCCGACCGGCACGTCCCAGTCGCCCGTGCCGCCGCCGATGACGTGATAGAGGAAGCAGCGGTTCTGCACCAGGGACGGATCGTGGGCGTCCGCGAACGTGCCGATCAGCGCGTCGGTGAGCACCACGCCGCGGACCAGGTCGTCGGCGAACCGCTTCTCGACGGCGACGCCGATCGGCTCCTCGAAGAGCATGCGCCAGGCCTGTTCGTCGTCGACGCGGGCCCGTAGCTCGTCCCGCGTGGGCAGCGGCTCCGTCAGCGTCGGGAACACCCGCTTCGCGACTTCTCCGGTGATGCCGTAGAACTCCTGCCAGGCCGCGTACTCACGGTCTCCGCCGGTGATCTCCGCGAAGGACTGCCGGGTGCGGTCACCGCCGACGACAAGACCCCCGCTGCCCTTCGGCGTGTAGGAGGAGACGGTGCGCTTGCGCACGGCGAAGTCCAGCTCCAGGTCGCGCACGATCTTGTCGGGCAGCAGCGAGACGAGATAGGAGAACTGGGACAACCGGGCGTCGACACCGGGGAAGGGTCGTGTGGACACGGCCGCTCCGCCGGTGCGCGGCATGCGCTCCAGGACGAGGACTGAGCGTCCGGCGCGAGCCAGATAGGCAGCGGCGACCAGACCGTTGTGGCCGCCGCCCACGATCACGACGTCGTACGAGGCATGTGCAGGCATGGCCGGACCTTAGCGTGTCCGCCCCGCCGCGGTCCCGCAGGTCGGCGACCTCAGCCGGTGGTCCCCCGCCACGGGCCGACGCAGGGCGGAACCTCAGCCAGTGGTCCCCCGCCACGCGCCCGGCGGCCTCAGCTCGTCTCCCCCGCCGCGGTCCCGCGCAGAGCGGCGACCTGGCGGTACAGCTCGACGGCCTCCGTGTGGCGGCCCAGCTGCTCCAGGCAGTGGGCCTCGTCGTTGCGGCTGGACAACGTGTCGGGGTGGTCCGGGCCGAGCACCCGCTCGCGGGCCCCCGCCACCTGCTGGTAGACGTTCAGGGCCTCGGGCCAGCGGGCCAGCCAGCCGAGCGCGACGGCGACCTCGCGGTGGCTGACGAGGGTGTCGGGGTGGTCCGGGCCGAGCACCCGCTCGCGCAGGGCGCTCACCGCCCGTGCCTCGGCCAGCGCTTCCGGCCAGCGGGCGAGCCGGCCGAGGTTCACTCCCAGCCCGTGGCGGGCGCGCAGGGTCTCGGGGTCGTCGGGCCCCTGGACGCGCGTGCGGTCGTCGACGAGGCCTCGGTAGACGTCCAGCGCCTCCGCCCCGCGACCGAGCCGGCCGAGACAGATCCCGATCTCGTAGCGGGCGGCGAGCGTGTCGGGATGGTCCGGGCCCAGGGTCCGGGAACGGGCGTCGGCCACGTCCCGGTAGGTGTCGAGCGCCTCGGGCCAACGTCCCGTCAGTCCGAGGGCGTAGGCCACCTCGTAACGCGTGACAAGGGTGTCGGGATGGTCGGCGCCCAGTGTCCGCGCGCGGGCGGCGGCGACACCCTCCGCCATCCGGTACGACTCCTCGATGCGGCCCATGCGGCTGAGGTTGAACGCGAGGTTGTGACGGCAGCGCAGGGTGTCGGGATGGTCGGCGCCCATGGTGCGTTCGCGTGTCTCGAGGACCGCCGCGTACACGCGGTCGGCCTCGGTGTGCCGTCCGAGACCGCCGAGCACGTACGCGGTCTCCTGGCGGGCGGCGAGGGTGTCGGGATGGTCGGCGCCCAGGGCGCGTTCGCGGCCCTCGGCCACGCGCCCGAACTCCTCGAGCGCTTCCGCCGCGCGGCCGGTGCGGCTGAGGCTGAAGCCGACCTCGTAGCGGCTGGACAGGGTGTCGGGATGGTCGGGTCCGAGCAGTTGCTCGCGCTCCGCGGCGACCGCGCGGTGCACCTCGCCGGCCTCCTCCCAGCGTCCCAGCCGGCCGAGACTCAGCCCCGCGTTGTGCCGGGTGGCGAGGACGGCGAGCAGCTCGGGCGGCGGAGTCGGCCGCTCCGTGCCCTGCGCGGGCACGCGGGAGTCCCCGGGCACGGGGGTGTGCGCCGCCGGGCGGGTGGTCCACTCTCCGGTCAGCAACGCCGCGTGGTCGTCAGGGTCGCGGCCGGGGCGGGTGAAGTGCGCGGTGAGAGTACCGGTCGCCTTGTGACCGGAGGTCATGCCGCGGGTCCAGTAGGGCAGGGCGGGCTCGCGTGCGATGTCCGGCAGGGCGGCGCGCTGCAGCGGCACGGTCGAGGCGACGTGGTGCGAGTGTCCGGCCGCGCCGATCCGCCGGCGCAGATCGCCCGCCGCGGCAGGCCTCTTCTCGGGTGTCTTGGCGAGCAGATCGAGCACCATCAGATCGAGGAACTCGGGAATCTCCTCTCGATGCTCGCGCAACGGCCGGGGCTCGGTGTCCCGGTGCCCGACGAGGATCGACCATGTGTCGCCGACATCGAACGGCGGGGCGCCGGTGGCGAGCTCGTAGAGCACGCACCCCAGCGAATACAGGTCGCTCCGGTGGTCGACCTCCCCGCCGCTGATCTGCTCGGGCGACATGTAGTGCGGGGTGCCCATGGCGATTCCGGTGCCGGTGAGCTTGGACGTGAAGCCGATGTCCGCACCCAGGCGCGCTATCCCGAAGTCGCAGATCTTCACGCCCCCGCCGGTGACCCGCATGATGTTGGCGGGCTTGAGGTCCCGGTGCACGATGCCCTGCTCGTGGGTGTAGTCGAGGGCGTCCGCGATCTGGTCGGCGATGTCGACGACGTCACCGACGGGCAGCGGCCGCTGTGCGTTGTCCTCGAGGAGTTGGCTGAGGTTCCGGCCCTCGATGAGCTCCATGACGAGGTAGAGCACGCCCTCGTACTCGCCGAAGTCGTGGACGACGGTGACGCCCCGGTGCTGGAGCGCCGCGGCGACACGGGCTTCACGGCGGAAGCGTTCCTCGAGCACCCCCGAGAAGGACTGGTCGGGCTGGGAGCCGATCGGCTTCAGGCACTTGACGGCCACATGGCGCCCGAGCGACTCGTCGAGGGCCCGCCACACCTCGCCCATGCCGCCGCGCCCGATGAGATCGAGCAGCCGGTACCGGCCTTGGATCAGCCTGGTTTCCGCCATCTCGTGCTGTCGCCCCCGTCGCTCTGCTGCGCCCTCCCCGGCCGGTCCAGTATGGCGGCCCGTCTGCGTAGTTTGTACGGGGCCGGACGTGCGCCCGGCCCGAGGCGCGCGATCGCTTCGAGAACGTGACCGGGCGAGCGGTGGTGGCCAGGGTATACGGAAGGGTACGCGGCGCAGCCGGCAGTGTCGTGGCCGCCGGCGTCGAACCGCTCCCCGGGGCCCCGTACGCCGGCACGGCCGTCGCCCGTCACCCCGGCCGACCGCCGACCGTCACCCGGCCGACGCGGTTGCCGATGAGTTCCGTGAACCACAGGTTGCCGTCGGGGGCCGAGGCGATGTGGAACGGGGTTCTGCCCTCGCCGGGGGCGGGCAGGGGGAACTCGGTGATCCGGCCGCGCGGGGTGATCCGCCCGATCCGGTCGACGTTCGACTCGGTGAACCAGAGATTGCCGTCCCGGCCGGTCGTGATGCCGATCGGCCCGCTGTTGGGTGTCGGCAGCGGGAACCGGGTGACCTTGCCGCGCGGCGTGATCCGGCCGATCTCGTGGTTGAGGCCCCCGCCGTCGGTGAACCAGAGGTTCCCGTCCGGCCCTGCGGTGATGTTGAAGGGGGCTCCCTCGGGGTTCGGCAGCTGGAACTCGGTCACTTTCCCGTGCGGGGTGATCCGCCCGATGCGGTTGCTGAAGGGCATGGTGAACCACAGGTTGCCGTCCGGGCCGGCTGTGATCCGGTACGGGAAGCTGTCGGGGGTGGGCAGGGGGAACTCGCGGATCCGGCCGCGCGGGGTGATCCGCCCGATGCTGTTGCTTCCGTTCTCGGTGAACCACACATTGCCGTCCGGGCCGCCGGTGATGCCCAGCGGGAAGGCGTCCGGGGTCGGCACCAGGAACTCGGTGACCCGGCCGCGCGGGGTGATCCGTCCGATGCGGTTGCTGGAGGGCTCGGTGAACCACAGCTTGCCGTCGGCACCCGCGGCGATGTCGTCGGGGAGGCTGTCGGGGGTGGGCAGGGGGAACTCGGTGATGCGGCCGCGCGGGGTGATCCGGCCGATCTTGTTGATCGCCTGCTCGGTGAACCACACATTGCCGTCCGGGCCGCCGGTGATGCCCACCGGGCCACTGTCCGGGGTGGGCGGGGTGAACTCGGTGATGCGTACACCACCGGTGGTGCCCTGCCCGGCGAAGGCGGGGGCGGGAGCGAGAGCCGGGGCAGTCAGGCCGAGCACACCGCAGGCCAGCAGCACGGCCAGGCGGCGGCACCGGCCCAGGGGGCGACGACGCGAAGGGGACAGGGTGGTCTCGGGCATGGGCCCCAGCGTAGGAGCGTCACCTGCCCGAAACGCGGGGTGACGGGCCGTCAAACGGGTTGTCCTGACGCCCATCGCCTCCTGTCGTGGCGCGCCTCCCGCTCGCCGACAGCCGGCCGGCCGGGGAAGCATCGAACCTCCAAATGCTCGCTCTCGTATGCGGCATGGGATCAGGTGAGCGAAGAAACGTGCAGAACGACTGTTACCAAGATCGGCGCTTCCGTCGGGGTGAGCCTTGGGGTGGCGCACAGGGTGGTGCGAGCGGGCGAGTAAGGGCTTGCTGTTGACCGTTGAACGGGTGGGTGTAGTGATCAGTGAATGTCAGGGCCACGCCCGCCCGATGTACTTGATCCACACATCCGACAGTTACGGAAATGTCTGCAATTGGTAACTGGGGTCGGTCCGCGTGTCGACGAGGTTCACCGAAGCTCCACAGTTTGGGTTCTCGGCCCACACCTGGGTCGGGAAACCGCAACTGCCGTCACCAGCCGTATCGGCCGGTGGGGCACTGTTCTTCGAGGGGACATCACCTATGTCTGCTTCTTCGACCGCTCGCCGCATCGCCGCGACCGTCCTCGCGACCGGGGCCGTCGTCTCGGCCGTTGCCCTGCCGGCCGCCGCCCACGACGGAGACCGCGACCGTGACCGCGACCGCGACCGTCGGCACCACCGCCAGGACCCGCGGGTCGAGATCAGCGACGTGCAGGCCGGCAGCCCGGGACGCCACCACTTCCGCTCGAACCGGTCCCTGAACGCCGAATGGGTCGAGATCACCAACAACTCCCGCCGTTCGGTGAACCTGGACGGCTGGACCCTGCGCGACCGCGACGGCAACCGCTACCGCTTCGACGACTACCGTCTCGCCGGCCGCGCGACCGTCCGCGTTCACACCGGTCAGGGCCGCGACACCCGCACCGACCTCTACCAGGACCGCCGCGACTACGTGTGGGACAGCCGCTCGGACAAGGCGACCCTGCGGGACCACCGCGGCAACATCGTCGACACCGAGTCCTGGAACAGCCGCCGCCGTTGATCCAAGGCTGCGACCGGGTCGTCTGCCCGTCGAACAACAGACGACCCGCACCGCGTGAAGCTCTGAACGTGGAGCACTGAACGTGGAGCTGTGAACCGGTGTGCGCCGGGCGGCCCGACCGCTCGGCGCACACGTGCGTCACCACGCCGGCGCGAACCAATGGGGCAAGAATCGCAACATAAGGATCATTGCGGGCACAGGGTCCGGCGACCATAATCCGTGCCAGTTTCGAGTCCGCCCCAACCTCATGACCAGGGAAGAAGTTGACCAGGGTGCAGAGCAGTCACGGGTACTCGGCGATGGTGCGGACTGCTTCCCTCACGGGGGCGCTGCTCCTCGCCGGCCTTGCAGTCGCCTCGTGCGGCGGCGTCGGCAGCGAGGCTGACGCGAACGGCAAGGTCACGGTCGTCTACGAGGAAGACACGGTCGAGCCGAAGGACCGTCAGGCCGTCGAGGTGATCCGGAAGTCCCGCGTGCTCGAGCAGCTCGCCGGCTGGGTGAACGAGTCGGTCGCCCTCCCGAACGACCTGGTCGTGAGAGTCACCGACAAGGTTCCACCCGGGGTCACGGATGCGGTGACCCAGCCCGACGGCAGGACGATCTTTGTGCCCCCTGCGTTCCTCACCCAGATCGAAGAGACCCTTGGCAAGGTGGTCAAGACCGTCGAGCGTCCGGCTCCTTTCCCCGAAGCGAGTTACAACACCGCTGACCTGACCGCGCTCTCGACGCAGTTCATCTTCGGTCACGAGATGGGCCATGCCCTGCAGCGTCAACTGCTGCTTCCGAACCTCGGCCTCGAGGAGGACGCCGCCGACGGGTTCGCGTCGTTCTACACCGTCAACGAGGTCGGACCGAACCCGTCGTTGGCAGCAGCCATTCTTTTCGACGAGATCGCCCGCCAGGAGGGCAAGCTGACGCTGGAAGGCCTCTCGAGCGATCACCCCGTCACCCAGCAAAGGGTCTTCAACTTCCTCTGCTACCTCGAGGGGAGCGACCCCAAGAGGTTCCACGGGCCCCTGGTCGGAGCGGGCTATTTGCCGAAGACCCGCGCCCCGCTGTGCCCACAGGCATGGGCGATGCTGGACTACGGCTGGTGGACACAGCTCAAACCGCATTTCCGCGAGGCGTTCAAGGACGAGGGCGGCAAGGCGCAGGCGAACGCACGCAACCACCTGATCGAGGAGACGAAGGCCTTCGAGAAGGAGCTCGACAAGCTCCGTGGCGAGCAATGAACAGAGGAAAACAGGGGGCGGCCGGGCAGTGGCCGGAGTCGGCTGCACTTGCTGCCGGCGGAGCGCCGGTTCGGACACGGCTACCGCGATCCTCGTAGAGTCGGCTCATGGTTCCGGTTCCGTCGAGCGCGGCAAGTGATGCCGAAGGGGCACGCGGTCGTCGCCGGGAGCGGTGGGTGCTGGCCGTGACGAGCCTGGCGCTCGCCATGACGTTCGCGGACGAGACGGTCGTCGGCGTGGCCCTGCCGTCCATCAGGGACGATCTCGGGATCAGCGTCTCGCTGTCCCACTGGATCCCGAACGCGTACATCCTCGCCTTCGCCGTCCTGGCGGCCGCGGGCGGCCGGTTCGGCGATCTGTTCGGGACGCGGCGGTTGTTCCTGCTCGGCACCCTCGGCTTCGCGGTTGCCTCGCTGCTGTGCGGATTCGCCGACAGCGGCGGCGCGCTGGTCCTGGCGCGGGCGGCGCAGGGCGCGGCGGCCGCCGCGATGCTGCCGCAGACGATGACGATCATCACGAACTCGTTCCCGCCGGACCGGTTGGGCCGGGCGATCGGGACGTACGTCGGCGCCGCGTCGGTCGCGCTCGCGGTGGGGCCGCTGCTGGGCGGGGTGCTCACCGAGAGCCTCGGGTGGCGTTCGGTGTTCTTCCTGAACCTCCTGCCCGCGGCGTCCGTCCTGCTGATCGCCCGTGCGGTGGTCCCCCCGAGTACAGGCGGCCGTTCGAGCGGCTTCGACGTCTGGGGTCTGGTCACGTCGGTGGCCGGTCTGGGCCTGGTGGTGACCGCGGTGATGGAGTCCGGCGAGTGGCCCACGACCACGGTTCTCACGCTGCTTACGGCGGGGCTGATCCTGCTGTGCGTGTTCGTGCGGGCCGAGACGCGGCGGGCCGAGCCCCTGGTGGACGTGGGGCTGCTGGCGGGACGTCAGTTTCTCGGCTCGGCGGTGATGGTGCTCTGCGCGCAGTTCAGCTTCCTGGTCGCAGTGGTGTACGGGGCGGTGTACGTCCAGGACGCCCTCGGTCTCGGCCCGGCGGCCGCGGGGCTCGCCATGCTGCCCGCCATGGTGCCGACCCTGGTCCTCGCGCCGGCGACGGGGGCCCTGTCCCGGCGCTTCGGCGCCCGGACGCTGACGGTCGCGGGAGCGACGGGCGGGGCTTTCGGCTTCGCCCTGATGGGCGTCGCCGTGGAGGCGGGACAGTACTGGCCGTTCGGCGCGGCGCTGCTGGTGTGGGGCGTCTCGATCCCACTGGTCTACAACCCGGCGATGTCGGTCGCGATGTCGGCGCCGCCGCCCGAACGCCGCGGCGGCGCGTCGGGCCTGCTGGAGATGTGCCTCCAGGTCGGCGGCACCCTCGGCACAGCGGCCGTGGGCGCGACGCTCCTCCACACCCACACGGGCCCCGCTCCGCTGGCGGGCAGTGTGTTCGCGACCGGCTTCCTTCTCACGTCCGCCGTGCTTGCGACGGCCGCGCTGACGCAGGGACTGCTGCTGGCGTCGGAGAGAACGACGAAGGGCGGGGCGCGTGACTCACGGTGACCACTCGGCCGAGACCGAGGCACGCAACATGCCTGGGACGGCGGGTGTGAGGCCGGAAGCGGCCAGGACGACATCGCCCTGGTCATCACCCTGGCGAACACTTTCCGGCGCTGACGCTCGTCAGTAGACTATGGCCCTCCTGGGGAGGGCGAACATGATCCTGCGAACAAGGCTGGTGGTCGCCTTCTTTGCCGGTGCACTCCTGCTGACCGGCTGCGGCGAACAGTCCACGCGGGAAGGCGCCACGGACGAAGTGAGCCTCACCGTCAGCGGCGGTGTGGCCGGCGTCCGGCGCGGCATCGAGGTCGGCTCCGCCGGAGACGTTTTCCTCACTGACCGCGAAGGCAGCCGCGAGCAGGCAGACGATTTGACACCGGCCGAGAAGAAGAGGTTCAACTCCCTACTCGACGCAGTGGAATCAGGCGGGTTGCCCTCCGACAGCGTCGCCGAAAAAGCCCGGGACGTCTTCGAGTACCGCCTGCAATACGACGGGCAGACCCTGGTCACCGACGGCATGACGGACCTGGGTCCGGCCAGCGACCTCATCGCCCATCTCAAGAGCTGTATGCATGCGCGGCAGTGAAGCGTGTCGCAGAGGGCTGTAAGCCACTGTTTCCCTCCTGGCCGCCCTGGTCATCGGCGGCTCGTTGAGGGGGTTCGCCGTCCGCGAGCGAAATGGACCCTACAGAGCCGAGGGGCGATCCTCGCTTCAGGCCGCCGGCGCACCTGTTTCCGGACAGGAATTCGGCAATTCATCCGGCCAGTGAGCAGTCCCCGCACTTCACCCCCGACGGAACCCGGTAATAGAGGCAGCAACTCCGGCGACGGAAACTCAGATCCGGGCCGGTGCCCCTTCCCGCACCGGTCAGCCGGCCAGTGTTCAGCAGTCCGTGGACCAGACCGGTGAGGGCCCCGCGGAGATCCGGTCTGGCCGCCAGGACGGCGCGCGCGGCCTCCGCCAGTGCCGACGCGGCGTTCCCGGCCAGCAGTCGGGGGCCACCTTGACCCGCAGCCCGGCGGCCAGCGCGTCCAGGCGCCGCCCCACCACGACCTCGTACAGCACGTCCGCAAGGTGTGGGACGCCGTCCGCGTACCAGCCGGTGGGGGACGCGGGCAGGCGCAGTGCTTGGCTGTCGTCGGCGCGGTGCAGGCGGTGCAGGTCGGGGACGATGCCGTGGACGACGGTGCAGGCCAGCACGGGTGACCACAGGCGCGCGGCGTGCCCGAGCTGCACGATGGAGGCGCCGATGCGGAGTTCACGGGTGCCGTAGCGGTCGGCCGTCGCCGCGATCAGGTCCGCGCAGCCGTTTGCGTACGTGTCCTCGACAGGGTGCCCGCCTTTGTCGGGGCCTCCCAGCTCGACGGAGAAGAAGGAACCGAAGGCCGCGACCTCCTCCAGGGCCTGGGCGACGGATCGGACGGGGGCCTGTCGCAGGGCATTCACATCGACTCCCACATGTCGGGTCTTGGTGCACCGATTTCGGGTCGCGCGGTCCCGAATTCGGGCGAACGCAATTCAGGCACCGGACATGAAGAGGAAACCTCCGCCTCCATTCTCCACCGGCCTGCTCGCCGCCGGATTCGGGGGTCCTGCATCACCCTGTTCCGAATGGGCCGCCGGAAGCCAGGGTGATGTGCGGAATCCCGGTCCGGGGATGCGGTACGACTTCGGCGTCGACGCGGTAGACGTCGGCCAGGAGTTCAGATGTGAGGACCTCCTTGGGCGACCCGGAGGCCACGACACGGCCGCCGTCCATCACACAGATGCGGTCGCAGAACGCCGCGGCCAGGTTGAGGTCGTGGAGGGCGACGACCGCGGTCACGCGGAGCCGGCGGACGAGGAGGAGCATGTCGAGCTGATGCCGCAGGTCCAGGTGGTTGGTCGGCTCGTCCAGCACCATCGTCCCGGCACGCTGGGCCAGTGCACGGGCGATGAGCACCCGCTGCTTCTCGCCGCCCGAGAGCCGGCTGAAGGGGGCGTGCGCCAGCCCGGTGGCGTCGGTTTCGTTCAGCGCATCCATGATGATGCCACGGTCGTCGGCGTCGTCGCCCTCGAAGGCCCGCTTGTGCGGAGTGCGGCCCATCGCCACCACCTCGTACACCGACAGCTCGAAGTCCCCGGCGGATTCCTGCAGGACGGCGGCCAGTCGGCGTGCGAGGCTCCTTCCGGACATCCGCCGGACGTCCTCGCCGTCCAGCAGGACCCGCCCAGAGGTGGGGCGCAGCGCCCGGTAGACCGTACGCAACAGGGTGGACTTGCCTGCGCCGTTGGGGCCGACGAGCCCCACCACTTCGCGGGGTGCCACGTGCAGTGACACCCGGTCCACCAGCGCCCTGCCGTCCACGACGACCGAGACGTTCTCTGCGGCGAGCGTGCCGGGCGCCGCAGTGACCGTGGCCTTGACCGTCTGCGTCATGCGGACCTCCGTCGCATCAGCCACAGGAAGAAGGGGCCGCCGACCAGGGCGGTGAGAATGCCCACGGGAATCTCCTCCGGGTTCATGACGGTGCGCGCCGCCAGATCCGCGGCGATGAGGAATGCCGCGCCGAGCAGCGCTGCGGCAGGCAGCGCGCGGCGATGGTCGGCACCGACCACCAGCCGCACCACGTGCGGCATGATCAGGCCGACGAAGCCGATCTGGCCGCTGACCGCCACGATCGTGCCGATCATGACGGCGACGAGGGTGAACAGTGCGGCACGGAAGCGGTGCACGTCCAGGCCGAGCGCCGCGGCGGCCTCCTCCCCCGCCAGCAGGAGGTTGAGCGGGCGGCAGACACCGAGGAGGACGGCCGTGCCGAGGAGGACGGCGCCGACAGGGACCCACACCACCGTCCAGGTCGTGCCGGCCAGTCCGCCGAGCATCCAGCGCAGCGCCGACTGCGTCTTGTGCGGGTCGTTGGAGGTGACGACGAGGAAGCTGGCGAGCGCGGACAGCACCTCGGCCGTCGCCACGCCCGCCAGCACCAGCCGCACCGTCGTCATCCGCCCGCCGGACCGGGCCAGGAAGTAGACGGCGACGAGGGCGGCGAGAGCGCCGAGGAACGCGGCCACCGGCAGGGAGAACACACCGAACAGGGAGACGTTGAAGACGACGACCAGCACCGCGCCGACCGAGGCACCCGACGACACACCGAGCAGCATCGGGTCCGCGAGGGGGTTGCGCACGAGTGCCTGCAGCGCCATTCCGGACACCGCGAGGCCCGCGCCCACGACGCCGGCCAGCAGCACCCGCGGCAGCCGGACGTCGACGACGATCGTTTCGCGGACAGGTGTCCAGGTCGGCTCGGCGAGCGAGGGATGCACGCGGTGCAGCAGGATGCCCCAGACCTGGTCGGCCGGGATGCTGATGGACCCGGCCGCGATCCCGAAGGTGGCCGCGACGGCCAGCAGCGCGGCCAGCAGTACGAGCACGACCGGGTAGGGGATGCCGGGGCGGCGGACAGCGAAGGCGCCGGCCACCGCCGTCCGTGCACTCGTCGCGCCGGCCACCGCGGCCCCCTTCGCCTTGGTCGGCTCCGTCACGCCTGTGGCGTCGGTGGCGCCGGTCACTTGAACCGGTCCGGGTGGAGTTGGCGGGCCAGGGACTCCACGCCGGAGGGCACCCGGACGCCCAGCACCGTGGACGACAGCGGCAGCACCGCGAACCGCTTGTTCTTGATGGCGGGTACGTCCTTCAGCGCCGGGTTCGCGAGGAGGAACTTCTTCTTGTCCTCGACGGGCTGGTCGCCGTAGTCGTAGATGACGATGACCTCGGGCGCGCGCTCGGCCACCTGCTCGAACGACACGTCACCGAACGCCTTGTCCAGGTCGGCGAAGAGGTTCGCCCCGCCGGCCTGCTTGATCATCTCGTTGCCGATGCCCGCGCCGCCCGCGGTGAAGGCGGTCTTGTCGCCACTGTCGTACACGAAGATGTTCACCGGGGTGACGTCGGCGAGCTTGCCCTTGACCGTGTCCAGCGTGCCGTGGAGCTTCTTCAACTGCCGCTCCGCCCGGTCCGGCACGCCGAAGATCTTCGCCACGTTCCGGATCTCCGCGTCCATCGTGGCCATCGTCACCGGCCCGGACGGGCACTCCTCGATGTTCAGATAGGAATTGACCCCCGCCTTGGAGAGGGCGTCGCGGCTGCGTCCTTCCTTCTCGTCGAAGGTGCTGGCGAAACCGCCGTAGGCGAAGTCCGGTTCGGCTGCCAGCAGCGTCTCGAACGAGGGGTACTCCTTCGCCAGCACCTTGATCCCGCCGTAGGCCTCCTGATACTCCGGGAGGATCCTGTCGTCGAGATAGGAGGTGCCAACCATCGACTTCTCCAGGCCCAGTGCCAGCATGACCTCGGTCGCGTGCTGGTTCATCGACACCGAGCGCTGCGGGGGACGCTGATAGGTCGTCTTCACACCGCAGTTGGACACGGTGACGGGGAATCCCTCGGCAGCGGAGTGGGCCGACGGGGCGTCGTCCCGGTCCGCGGTGGCGCCGCAGCCGGACATCAGCAGGGCCACGGCCATGGTCGACAGCAGGGACATCGGGCGCTTGCCCATCATGTGGCGGATCCTCTCACCGCTGGGGTGGTACTGGACTGTCCGGACAGTGGTCCGGAGGCTGGTCGAAACCGGCGGACTCTCGTCGGAGGACGCTCGGTCGGCCGGGGGGGGTGCGCGGGTCAGCCGACGTCGGGGAGCGGCCCGGACCGGGCGCGCCGAGGCGGGGTGAAGGCGTAGAGCTCGAGGATGTCCGGTGGCGCGGCGACCCCCGGCCCGCCCGCCCGGACCCAGGCGGCGATGTCCTCGGTCGCGGCGGTGTCGTTGACGAGACCGAACCAGGCCGCCCGGCCGCCCGCGGCGCGCCCCTCGGACGAGGGCTGCACGACGATCACGTTCGCCTGGTCGCACACGTCGAGACAGTCGGACACACGAACCGGCGCGTGCTCGGCAAGACGCGCGGTCTGCTCCCCGTGGTCGACCCCGGTCACCTTGGGGCTGCCACAGCAGCAGTCCCGGCACACCACGACCCGGCACGGAACCGGACCGGCCGACGATGGTCTCCTGGGCATCCCGACGAGCCCTCCTCTCCGGGGAAATCCGCCCCAGTCAATTCGAGGAGGCGACCGCGTGAGTCTCCTGGCTCTCGGGTCAACGCTCGTCCCGGCCTTCCCACCCGCATCCGGGCAGTGGTCTGTTCGGGATCCGCTCGCCGATCACAGTGGCGGGACCGCGCCGGATTCACACCGGCTTCCTCGTTCCGCCGTCGCCTATTCGCGGGACATCATGGCAGAAGGACACTCCACGTCATAAGCCCGGGTGCCGGACAGGCCGGAGCGAAGGGGCACGCGCCCCCCGGCGCGGGCGACGCACGCCCCCGCGGGCTCTCGTGCGCTGTGTACCAGCGGGCCGACCCGTGGTCACGCCGAACGGGGCCCGCCGTCTGGTCCCGGCCGACCGCTGCCACGCCCTGACCGTTGGCGTGATGGACCGGACTCCAGCTCAACGGCGTTGATCTGGCCCACTGATCATCATATGGACCGAATGGGCGAAGACCAGGATGCTCCGGCGGTGTTGCCCTCGCAGCCTGGTAGGGATCCTGGGGCCCAGGTGCGCATCCTGGGGCAGCGACTGAGAAGGGAAAATCTGTGCACCGCACTACAAAGGCAGTTCTCATCGGCGCGGCGATCAGCATGCTTTCTGTGGCCGCTTCGGGCACTGCACTCGCCCAGTCCCAGGACGACGGTGTGCGCACCGTGATGTCCTTCACCGTGCACCAGGAGGGTCCGGGCCCCAAGGACGGTCAGGAAGAGGAGCCGAGCGTCGTTGTGCCGACCTGCGTGATCAGTCAGATCGGGACTCAGGAGACGACTTCCGCGCAGTCGAACGCCGCGAACGGAAACAGCGCGGACTCGTCGGTGTCGCAGACGAATGTGTCGGAGAGCAGTCAGTCGCTCAGCCAAGCCCAAGAGGGTACATGCGAGACCGTCAGCGAGCTTTTGACGCAGCTTCAGCAACCCAATCCGTGAGGCGGGCGGTCCGCTGGTTCTTGCTGATGTGACCCGAAGTGGCGCGTGGCTCTCTGGAGGAGTGTTCAGTCGACAGCGAGCTGTGGTCGATGGCTGGTCGTTGCCGCGGGGCTGATGTGCAGCGAGATTTCGGCAGCGTTCACTGATCATCATATGGACCGAATGGGCGAAGACCAGGGTGCTCCGGCGGTGTTGTCCTCGCAGCCTGGTAGGGATCCTGGGGCCCAGGTGCGCATCCTGGGGCAGCGACTGAGAAGGGAAAATCTGTGCACCGCACTACAAAGGCAGTTCTCATCGGCGCGGCGATCAGCATGCTTTCTGTGGCCGCTTCGGGCACTGCACTCGCCCAGTCCCAGGACGACGGTGTGCGCACCGTGAAGTCCCTCACCGCGGACCGGGAGGGTCCGGGCACGAAGAGCGTGGACCCGAAGGACAAGGACCGGAAGGACCGTAAGCCCAAGGGTCAGGACTCGAAGGACAAGGGCTCGAAGGACAAGAGCCCCAAGGACCGGGACGACGAGCAGCCGATCATCATCGTGCCGGCCTGTGTGCTCAATCAGGTGGGAAGTCAGCAGGCGGCCTCGGACCAGGCGAACGCCGCAAATGACAACGAAAGTTCGACGGTGACGCAGGCGAACGCGTCGGAAATCCAGCAGGCGCTTGGCCAGTCCCAATCCGGCACATGCAACTTCATCATCAACCTGGTGGCCGCAGAGGAAGAACTCGTCAATCCGTGAGGCGGTCCGCTGCTCTTTCCTGATGTGACCCGAAAGTAGCGCTTCTCGTCTGCTGGACCGGCTGGATCAACCGGCTGATGCGGAGCTCCGGTCCGAGGGCAGCGGTTTACCGGTCACCGCCAAGCCCTGGAAGCCATCGAAGTCGGCGCACGGTGAGAACGTGCGCCGACGCCGCGCGGCGGGCCCTGTCGGACCGCGCGTCCACCCATCGCATCACTTCGCCTTCCGGAGGTAACAATGGTATCTGCTCGGATGCGGCGCGGAATGGTGGTCTGTCTGACCACCGCGCCTCTGCTGGCTCTGGTGAACGCCGGCACGACCGCCGTGGCCCAGGAGGCCACCACGCGCTCCGCAGCCGTCAGCGTGGAGGGCACATCGAGTGTGTGCCTTACCTACGCCGGCTTCGAACGGTGCATCCCCCACGAGGGGAGAGTGGAGGGCACCCTGAGCGCAACGGTCACGGCACCCTCGCAGCCGAATGTGAACGTCAGTGAACAGCCGTGTCCGCAGGGCCGGTCTGGCCGTCAGCTCGCGGTCACAGGTGACGTGCCTGCCGGGGCAGTTGTCACGCTCCAGTTCACAGGCTCCGCGAACGGGGCGCCCGTCAACCACACGATCGTCGTTCTTCGAGGCAGTGACGTAAAGGACGCTGTCGCCAGCCTCTGCACCAGCAAGTAGGGCGACACGCATACCTGGCAGCACGCATCGCCGACTCACAGTCACACGATTGAGGTCCCTCCGCCGAACCCGAATCGGTTCGAGCCGATCAACCTGTCCTTCGGTGCTGGTCTGCCCGGACCTGATCAAGTGTGGGGACCGGCCCCGCAGTCGCGCGCAAGCGGTTGCGGGGCCCGGACGTTTGAAACGAGGGCCTGCTGCAGCGCCGTGCCGTCGGCTCTGCACCGGTCACCATGTGCGACTCCGGGAGTCCACCGGGACGACGTAAGCGGCCTGCCACGAGCGACCCGTCCGCCTCGCCGCACAGGACACGGTCCAAAATCGGCAGTCGCAACTCCTCAGCGTCGCACCCGCGGCATCCCGAGCCCGATCCACGAGATGATCTCGCGCTGGATCTCGTTGTTGCCACCGCCGAAGGTGAAGATCACGGCGGAGCGGTAGCCGCGCTCGAGTTCGCCGCCGAGGACCGCGCCTGCCGAGCCTTCCTTGAGGGGGCCTGCCGCGCCGACGACCTCCATGAGCCAGGCGTAGGCGTCGCGGCGGGCCTCGGAGCCGTAGACCTTGACGGCCGAGGCGTCCTGGGGGGTGAGAGTGCCGTTCTGTACGGCGTTCACCATCTGCCAGTTGAGCAGTTTCATCGCCTCGAGACGTGTGTGGGTACGGGCAAGCCGGCCGCGTACCCAGCCCAGGTCGATGACGCGGCGTCCGTCCGCGAGTTTGGTGTCCGCGGCCCAGCGCTGGACGTCCCACAGGGCGCGGATCGCCATGGTGCCGTGGGCGGCAAGGGTGACGCGCTCGTGGTTGAGCTGATTGGTGATCAGCCGCCAGCCCTTGTTCTCCTCGCCGACCCGGTGGGAGACGGGGACGCGCACGTTCTCGTAGTAGGACGCGGTCGTGTCGTGGGAGGCGAGGGTGTTGATGAGGGTGCAGGAGTAGCCGGGGTCGGACGTCGGCACGAGGAGCATGGTGATGCCCTTGTGCGGCGGTACGCCCGGTTCCACCGGGGTGGTACGGACGGCGAGCCAGACCCAGTCGGCGGTGTCGCCGTTGGTGGTCCAGATCTTCTGTCCGTTGACCACGTAGCTGTCGCCGTCCCGTACGGCCCGGGTGCGCAGGGACGCGAGGTCAGTGCCGGCGTCGGGTTCGCTGTAGCCGATGGCGAAGTCGATCTCGCCGGAGAGGATCTTCGGCAGGAAGTAGGCCTTCTGCTCCTCGGTGCCGAACCGCATGATCGTCGGACCGACGGTGTTGAGCGCCATCAACGGCAGCGGCACTCCGGCCTGTGCCGCCTCGTCGAAGAAGATGAACTGCTCCATGGGGCTCAGCCCCCGGCCGCCGTACTCCTGCGGCCAGCCGACCCCGAGCCAGCCGTCGGCGCCGAGCCGGCGGATCGTCTCGCGGTAGAAGCGCTTACGGGCGGCCGGCTCGGCATATCGCGCGTAGGCGTTGTCGGGGACGAGTCCGGCGAAGTAGTCGCGGAGCTCGGCACGCAACTGCTCCTGCTGCGGTGTGTATTGCACCGAAGGAGGCGACCCTCCTGACGGAGATGGGCCTCCCGAGCCGGACACAGGAGGTGGCCTGACCGGCGGGGCCGCCGACAACGTCA
>NZ_JBEXRZ010000052.1:0-39960 GCF_040613325.1 Streptomyces sp. NPDC006283
CGAGGACCTGATCGCCTACCGCCGCAGCTCCGAGCCGACCGTCAAGCGCGAGGCCGATCCTCGACTTCCCCGGACAGTTCGCGAGCTTCCAGTCCAAGCCGTTGTCCGGGAGGCGCCAGCTGTGCCTGAGGCGCCCGCCGGACCCGGCACGGCCGACGAAGCCGCCGGGCCCGAGGCGCCCGCCGTGCCTGAGGCGCTGGCTGCGCCTGAGACGTCCGCCGCCCCAGCAGCGCCCGCCGCCCCCGCGGCGGCCGGCGAAGCGGCCGGCCCCGAGGCGCCCGCCGTGCCTGAGGCGCCCGCCGCCCCCGCAGGGGCCGACGAAGCCGCCGGGCCCGAGACGGCGGACGAAACCCCTGCGCCCAAGGCACCCGATCAACCCCCTGCCCCCGAGACGGCTGCCGAAGCCACCGACCCCGCCGCGGCAGAGGAACCCGTCGCCCCCGACGGCGACTCCCCAGAAACCGAGACCCCCCGGCCCGCGACCGGGTCCACCGACGGACCCGAGGGCGAGCCGAACCGACCTGCCGGAGGCGAGCCCGCGTGAACGACGCACTGGACGTCGCCCTCCGGCTCATCGTCGTTTTCGCCGTGTTCCTCGTCCTCCCTCTTGTCATCGGGCAGACCGAGCACAAGGTGATGGCCCACATGCAGGGCCGCCTCGGCCCCATGTACGCCGGCGGCTTCCACGGATGGGCCCAGCTCGTCGCGGACGGTGTGAAGTTCGCGCAGAAGGAGGACGTGGTCCCGGCCGACGCCGACCGCCGCGTCTTCCAACTCGCCCCCGCCGTCGCTCTCCTGCCCTACCTCCTCGTACTCGTCGCGATCCCGATCGGCCCGAACGAGGGCGCGGTCGGTCAGGTCGTCGACGCCGGCATCTTCTTCGTCCTGGCCGTCATGGGCGTCGGTGTGCTCGGCTCGCTCATGGCGGGCTGGGCCTCGGCCAACAAGTTCTCCCTGCTGGGCGGTCTGCGCACGGCCGCCCAGCTGCTCGCGTACGAGCTGCCGATGCTGCTGACCGCCGCCTCCGTCGCCATGGCGGCCGGGACGGTCTCCCTGCCCGGCATCCTGAACGCCTTCGAGTGGTGGTGGCTGCCCTGGCAGATCGTGGGCGCCATCGTGTTCTTCGTCGCCGGCCTCGCCGAGCTGCAGCGCCCTCCCTTCGACATGCCCGTCGCGGACTCCGAGATCATCTTCGGCGCGTACACCGAGTACACCGGCCTGCGCTTCGCGCTCTTCCTGCTCGCGGAGTACGCCGGAATCGTCGTGTTGTGCGGTCTGACCACCGTCCTCTTCCTTGGCGGCTGGCACGGCCCGTTCGGGGCGGACGGCCTCGGCTGGGTGTGGACCCTCCTCAAGACCGCCGTGCTCGCCTTCATCGTCATCTGGCTGCGCGTGACCTACCCCCGGATGCGCGAGGACCAGCTGCAGAAGCTCGCCTGGACCGCCCTCGTCCCGCTCGCCCTCGCTCAGATCGCCCTCACCGGCATCGTCAAGGTGGTGATCTAGACGTGTCCCCGATCCCCGGATCCGGTCTCGCCAAGGGCCTGGCCGTCACCCTGCGGACGATGACCAAGAAGACCGTCACCGCGCAGTACCCGGACGTCCAGCCCCAACTCCCGCCCCGCACACGCGGCGTGATCGGACTGTTCGAGGAGAACTGCACGGTCTGCATGCTCTGCGCCCGCGAGTGCCCCGACTGGTGCATCTACATCGACTCCCACAAGGAGACGGTCCCTGCCGCCGTCCCCGGCGGCAGGGAGCGCAGCCGCAACGTCCTCGACCGGTTCGCCATCGACTTCTCCCTCTGCATGTACTGCGGTATCTGCATCGAGGTGTGTCCTTTCGACGCGCTGTTCTGGTCGCCCGAGTTCGAGTACGCGGAGACGGACATCCGCGAACTCACCCACGAACGGGACAAGCTCCGCGAGTGGATGTGGACCGTTCCGGCACCGCCCGCGCTGGACCCCGGCGCGGAGGAGCCGAAGGAGGTCGCCGCGGCCCGCAAGGCGGCGGAGAAGCTGGCAGCCGCGCAAGCGGACGCCACGCCCCCGACCGCCCCGCAGGACCAGCAGGGCACGCCGGGCCATGCGGCCCCGTCCGCCCCACCGGCACCGGAGGACACACCGCCGCCCGGCGAACGCCCCACCGGGGGAGAAGACGGCCCGGCACCGGGTCAGGGAGGTGCGGCATGACGCTCGCCACTGCCGCGACGCACGGTTTTCTGTCTCCCACGGGGGTCGAGATCGCCTTCCTGCTCGTGGGCGTCGCCACGCTCGGCGCGGCGGTCATCACCGTCACGACCAGGCAACTGGTGCACGCCGCCCTGTGGCTGGTCGTGGCGCTCGGTGGCATCGCCGTCGAGTACCTCCTGCTCACCGCCGAGTTCATCGCATGGGTGCAGGTCCTCATCTATGTCGGTTCCGTCGTTGTCCTCCTTCTCTTCGGGCTGATGCTCACCAAGGCGCCCATCGGCCGCTCACCGGATGCCGACTCCGGCAACCGATGGGTCGCTCTCGCTGTGGCGCTCGCCGCCGCGGCGTCCCTGGTCTGGGTCGTCGTCGACGCCTTCCGCACCACCTGGATCGACCTCGACGGGCCGGTCCAAGGCTCCACCAAGGTGTCCGGCGAGATCCTGTTCCGGCACTGGGTGCTGCCGTTCGAGGCGCTCTCCGTACTGCTGCTCGCCGCACTGGTCGGCGCGATCGTCCTGTCCCGCAGGGACGCTGAGCCGGTCGCCACGCCCCCCACGGGCGGCGCGGACCGAACGGCCCGGAAGGGGAACAGCTGATGCACCTCGCCTATCCAGCCGTGCTGGCCGTGCTCCTCTTCAGCGTCGGGTTGTACGGGGTGCTCGCCCGCCGCAACGCGATCCTCGTCCTGATGTCCGTTGAGCTGATGCTCAACGCCGTCAACCTCAACCTCGTGGCCTTCGACGTGTGGCTGCGCGACACCCTGCACGCCGGCCAGGCGCTCACCCTGTTCACCATCGCCATCGCCGCGGCGGAGATCGGTATCGGCCTGGCCATCGTGCTCATGGTGTACCGCAACCGCGGCAGTTCGGACGTCGACCGTCTCCGCGACACCGCGGAATCGGCGGACGGCCCCGAAGGCCCCGGCGCCGGCCACGGTGACGCCGGCGCGACAACCGCAGACCGCGAGGAGAAGGCCGAGGCCACCGCGTGACCACCACGACCCTCGCTGTCCTCGTACCTCTCCTTCCCTTCCTGGGCGCTGTCGCCGGACTGCTCCTCGGCCGCAGCGCACCGGGCTTCGTGCGTCCGCTGGCCGTGCTGCCGACGCTCGCCGCGGCCGTGCTCGCCGTCCTCGTCGCCGTGCGACAGGACGGCGGCAAGGCGATCGCCGCCTCGACGCAGCTCACGCCCACCGGCTCGATCCCGATCGACCTCGCCCTCTACCTCGACGGTTTCGCCGTCCTTGCGGCCGTCCTGGTCGGTGTCGTCGCCTCGTGCGTGCAGATCTACTCGACGGGCTACCTGCGCGACGACCCGCGCTACCCCTCGTACGCCGCTCTCGTCTCGCTGTTCACCTCCGCGATGCTGCTCGTCGTCTACTCCGGTGACCTGATGGTCCTGCTGGTCGGCTGGGAGATCATGGGCATCTGCTCGTACTTCCTCGTCGGCCACTACTGGGAGACGCCCGAGGCACGCGCCGCCTCCCTCAAGGCGTTCCTGGTCACCAAGCTCGGTGACGTCCCGTTCCTGATCGGTCTGTTCGCGCTCGCGGCCGACGCGGGCACCTTCCGGATCACCGGGATCCTCGGAGCCGTCGCCGCCGACGCCGTCGAGCACCCCACTCTCATCGCCCTGCTGCTCCTTGCGGGCGTGGCGGGCAAGTCGGCGCAGTTTCCGCTCCACACCTGGCTGCCCGACGCGATGGCGGGCCCCACCCCCGTCTCCGCGCTGATCCACGCCGCGACGATGGTCGCGGCCGGTATCTACTTCGTGGCCCGGCTCCTTCCTCTTTTCGCCGCCTCCGCGGCCGCCATGACCGTCCTTGCCGTGATGGCTGCCGTGACGATGGTCGGCTCGGCGCTCGCCGCGCTCGCCCAGGACGACATCAAGCGGGTCCTCGCCTACTCGACCATCGGCCAGCTCGGCTACATGTCGGGCGCCCTGGCCGTCGGAGACCGAGGCGCCGCCCTCTTCCACCTCCTGTCCCACGGTGCGTTCAAGGCGCTGCTCTTCCTCGCCGCCGGCGTGATCATCCACGCCGCGGGCACCAACTCGCTCGCCGCCATGTCCCGTATGAGCGGACTCGCCAAGCGCGTCCCCGACGCGTACTGGACGATGACCGTCGCGCTTCTCGCACTCGCGGCGATCCCGCCCTTCGCCGGCTTCTTCTCCAAGGAAGCCGTCCTCGTGGCCGCCGAGCACACCGCTCTCGGCGACTCGGCCGTCGCCCCCACCGCCGCCGGGTGGTTCGTGCTCGTCGCCGCGCTGGTGACCGCCCTTCTCACCGCCGCGTACGCGATCCGGCTGTGGCTGCTCACCTTCCGGGGCCGCGGCGCCGAGGCCCCCGACCACGGCAGGCAGCCCATCACGATGACCAGCGTGCTCTGGGTCCTCGCCGTTCCGTCGCTCGCCTTCGGGCTGACCGCCGGCCGCCTGCCGCGCTGGTTCGACGGCCACGAGCTCACCCCGACCCTCACCACCGCCGTCCTCGGCACCGGCGTCGCCCTGGTCGGCGGGCTGATCACCTATGCAGCCTGGCGGCACGCCACCGCGGTCGCCGCCCGTCCCCCCATCGGCGCGGTCGCGGCGCACCCTGACGCCGAACCTGCCGTCTCCGAGGCGGAGGCCATCGCCACCCACAAGCCCGCCTACGGCGACATCGCCGCGGCCCCCGACCCGGCCGACCCGGCCCGGCTGCTGCTCGGTCCACTCCACCGGCACGCTGCCGCGGGCTTCCACGTCGACGCGCTCTACACCGCGATGTTCGTCCGTCCCGTCCGTGCGGCCGCCCAGCTGGTCAGCTTCCTGGACCGTGAGGTCGTCGACACCTATGTACGCGGCTCCGGCACGGGCACGCGCTGGCTCGGCGCGGCGGTCCGCCGCGCGCAGACCGGCAACGTGCAGACCTACCTGAGCGCGCTGCTCGCCGGCTCCGTCGTCCTGGCGATCGCCGCCGTCGTCCTTTCCAACGTCAACGCCGGATCGTGAGCCGTGATCGATATCAGCGCGTCCGTGATGCAGTTCCTTCTCGCGTTCATCGTCGTCGGCCCGCTCGTCGGAGCCGCCGCAGCACTGCTGCCCGCCCCGCCCGGGCTGCGCGGCAGCAGTCCTGACCAGGCGGTTCTACGGCACGGCGTGACCGTCACCGGCGCGGTCCTGGTCGCGGCCGTTGTGCTGGCACTCGGCTTCGACCATGACCAACCGTCGAAGATGCAGGCCACGACGGACATCAGCTGGATCCCGGCACTCGATGTGCGGATCCACCTCGGTGTCGACGGCATCTCGCTCCCCCTTCTGGTTCTTACGGCGCTGCTGACCTTCCTCTGCGCGCTCTACAGCTACTTCAACATGCCTGCGGGCCCGTCCCCGAAGGCGTTCGTCGCCCTGCTTCTCGTCCTGGAGTCCGGCACTCTGGCGACCTTCGCCGTCCTGGACCTGCTGCTGTTCTTCCTGGCTTTCGAGATCGTGCTCATCCCGATGTACTTCCTCATCGCCCGCTGGGGCGGTGAGGCTCGGCAGCCCGCCGCCTGGAAGTTCATCCTCTACACACTGCTCGGCTCGGTCGTCATGCTGCTCGGCCTCCTGCTCATCGGGCTGAAGGCCGGCACATTCGACATGGTGGCACTCGCCACTGACAACGGCCGGGGACTCACAACATCCGTGCAGGTCATCGCCGTTCTGGCGATCGGTCTCGGCCTCGCGGTGAAGACGCCGATGTGGCCGTTGCACAGCTGGCTGCCCGATGCCCACACCGCCGCGCCGACGGTGGGCTCCGTCCTGCTCGCGGGCGTCCTGCTGAAAATGGGAACGTACGGTTTCGTCCGTATCGTGCTGCCGATCGCGCCCGACGGCATGCGTACTTTCGCGCCGTACCTCGCCGCGTTCGCCGTCGTCGGCATCATCTACGGCTCCCTCGCCTGCCTCGCCCTCGCGAAAAGCGGGGCGGGCGGCGACCTGAAGCGGCTCATCGCGTACTCGTCCGTCGGCCACATGGGCTTCGTGCTGCTCGGCATCGCGACGATGACGCCCACCGGCGTGAACGGCGCCCTGTTCGCCAACATCGCCCACGGCCTCATCACCGGACTGCTCTTCTTCCTCGTCGGCGCGCTCAAGGACCGCTACGGCACCGCCGACCTCGATGCCCTCGCGGGTGCGACGGGCGCCGCGCTGTACGGGCGTGCACCCCGCCTCGGTGGTCTGCTCGCCTTCGCCGCGGTCGCATCGCTGGGGCTGCCCGGACTCGCCGGTTTCTGGGGCGAGATGCTTGCCCTGTTCGGGGCGTTCGACCCCGCCGACGGCCTCAGCCGCCCCGCGTTCCTCACCTTCATGGCGATCGGCGCCTTCGGCACCTTGCTCACGGCCGCGTATCTGCTCGTCGTCGTGCGGCGTGTGTGCATGGGAGCCAGGCCGCCGGCCAGCCGGGCCGAGACCGAGCCGCTCGCCGATGTGCGGGCGTACGAGTTCGCCGCCTGGACGCCGCTCGTCGCCCTCACCGTCCTCGCCGGTCTGTGGCCCGCGGTCCTCCTCGGCCTCACCGACCCGGCCGTGCAGAAGCTCCTCGCAGGAGGCAAGTCGTGACCGTGGCAGCAGACAGCGTCACCAGCCTCGTCCAGTCGGTCGACTGGGCCGCCGTCGCGCCGCCGACGATCACGGCAGTCGTCGCCCTGATCGTCCTGGTCGCCGATCTCTTCGTCGGCGAACGGCGCAAGCCGCTGCTGGGCGCCGTCGCCGTCACGGGTCTCGTCGCCTCGCTGCTGGCGCTCGTGCCGCTCCGCAAGGGCGACCGTTCCACCTTCTGCCTGACCGACAACGCCGAGGCCTGCAGCTACACCGCCGACCACTTCACGCTGGTGATCCAGTTCCTGGTCTTCGGCGGCGCCCTGCTGACCGCACTGCTCTCCCTCACCGAGACGCGGAGGAAGCTCCCGGCAGGAGAGTTCTGGTTCCTGCTGCTCTCCTCCGCGGCGGGTGCGGCGCTGCTGCCCGCCTCCCGTGACCTCGCCACCCTTGTGGTCGCCCTGGAGGTCGCTTCGCTCCCGGCGTTCGCGCTGGTGGGACTCAGGCGGGGGGACCGGCTCTCCAGCGAAGCCGCGCTGAAGTTCTTCCTGTCGTCCGTCACCGCGACGGCCGTGACGCTGCTGGGCGTCAGTTTCGTGTACGCCACGACCGGGACGCTGCACCTCACCCAGGTCGCCGCGGGCCTCGAGGACGTGCCCGGACAGCTGGACACGCTGGCCAAGGCGGGCGTGGCGCTGACACTTGTCGGCTTCGCCTTCAAGACGGCCGCGGTCCCCTTCCACTTCTGGGTTCCCGACACCTACGTGGGAGCACCGCTGCCGATCGCGGGCTACCTGTCCGTAGTGGGCAAGGCCGTCGGCTTCACCGGGCTCATCCTGGTGACCGTCATCGCCTTTCCCGGGTACGCCGACATCTGGGGCCCCGCCCTCGCGGTCCTCGCCGCTCTGACCATGACCGCCGGCAACGTCGCGGCCCTGCGCCAGTCGGCGACCCGCGCGTGGAGCGCGGTCCGCCTCCTGGCCTGGTCCTCCGTGGCGCAGGCCGGCTACCTGCTGGTCCCGATCGCCGCCGCTGCCTACTCCAGCGACGTCCAGATCGGTGCGACGGTCGCATACGCCTTGATGTACGCCGTCGTGAACCTGGGCGCCTTCGCGGTGGCCGCCCTTGTGGCCCGCACCCGGCCGCTGAACCGGATCTCCGACTACCGCGGCCTGTACGCCACCCGCCCGCTCACGGCTCTCGCCATGGCCTTCTTCCTGCTCTGCCTGGCGGGTCTCCCGCCGGGCATTGTGGGCCTCTTCGCCAAGGTGACCGTCTTCTCCGCGGCCGTCGACGCCGGCCTCGGCTGGCTGGCCGTGGTCATGGGCGTCAACGTGGTGATCGCCTTGTACTACTACCTGCAGTGGACGGCGGTCCTGTTCCGCGCCCCCGAGGCGGCGGAGGCGGCGGAATCCACCAGGAGGCGCACCCCCGCCTCGGTCACCGTCGCCGTGGCCCTGGCAGCTGCCGCCGGTGTCGTGCTCTCCGGATACCCCCAGCTGGTCCTGCGCTTCGCCGCCACCAGCCTGTTCTGACGTCCCACCCGAACGGCCCATGCCCGGGGCCGTGGCGTGCAAGGGAACCAGTGTCCTTCGCCTGGCGTTGACCAGTACAGAAGGGTCCACTGGAGAGTGGAGCACCACCACGCAAAGGGTCCCCTGCCGCACCGCTTGGAGGGCGTACCGTGCACCGCCGGCACAACGGGCTGAAGACCGCCGTACTCCTCGGGGGGCTGTCCGCACTCATCCTCGTCATCGGCAGCTTCTTCGGCCGGACAGGGCTGCTCGTCGCGCTCGTCGTGGCGCTCGGCACCAATGCGTACGCCTACTGGAACAGCGACAAGCTGGCGTTGCGGGCCATGCGCGCCCGCCCTGTGAGCGAGTTCGAGGCCCCCGCGCTCTACCGCATGGTCCGTGAACTCTCCACCGCGGCCCGACAGCCCATGCCGCGTCTCTACATCTCCCCGACCCAGGCGCCCAACGCGTTCGCGACGGGCCGCAATCCGCGCAATGCGGCGGTGTGCTGCACCGAAGGAATCCTGCGCATCCTCGACGAGCGCGAGCTGCGCGGCGTGATCGGCCATGAGCTGAGCCATGTCTACAACCGCGACATCCTCATCTCCTCGGTCGCCGGAGCGCTCGCCTCCGTGGTGATGTTCCTGGTCAACTTCGCCTGGCTCATCCCCATCGGCCGCTCCGACGACGACGAAGGCCCCGGCCTGATCGGCATGTTGCTGATCATGCTGCTCGGCCCCCTGGCGGCTTCCCTGATCCAGCTCGCGGTCAGCCGCTCCCGGGAGTTCGAGGCGGACGCGTCGGGCTCCCAGCTCACCGGCGACCCACTGGCTCTGGCCAGCGCCCTGCGCAAGCTCGACGCCGGCACGAAACAACTGCCCCTGCCGCCGGAGCCACGGCTCGAAACCGCGAGCCACATGATGATCGCCAACCCCTTCGGCCCCGGCCGCGGGCTCTCCAGAATGTTCTCGACCCACCCGCCGATGGCGGAACGAATCACCCGACTCGAGAAGATGGCAGGTCCTCGCCCGTGAAGACAATCCTGAACGTCATATGGCTGATCCTGAGCGGCTTCTGGCTGTTTCTGGGATACCTGCTGGCGGGAGTGATTCTCTGCATCACCGTCATCGGCATCCCGTTCGGCCTGGCGTCGTTCCGCATCGGCGTCTACGCCCTCTGGCCCTTCGGCTACACGACCGTGGACCGCCGTGACTCCGGCGCGCCCTCAGTCCTGGGGAACGTCCTGTGGGTGATCCTGGCCGGCTGGTGGCTCGCGCTCGGCCACATCGTCACCGGCATCGCGCTGTGCATCACGATCATCGGCATCCCCTTCGGCATCGCCAACTTCAAGCTGATCCCCGTCTCCCTGATGCCGCTGGGCAGGGAAATCGTCCCGACCGACCAGCCGTTCGCCACGCGCTGAGCGCCCCCGTTCGGCCCGGCCCTTGTTCGGCCCGGCTCCCTTTCGACCGGCGGCCGGCCTCGACGCGCCCCGTCACGGCACGTGGGGCGCCCCGACACTCGAACGTGTATATCGCCGCCTCGGCTGGAACTCGACGTCCAGGCCGAGGCGTTGGCGATAGTGCAGTAGACGAGAACTTCGAACTTCGAACTTCGTACGACGAGAAGCCGCTCGCTCCGCGCACGCCCGCCGTTGCCGCCATCGCCCCGACGACGGTGCCCCCCAGCTACCTCCGCGCGGTGCGGCCCCTTGCTCCAGCGCCGCCGCGACGGCGCCGACACGATCGCCGCAGCTCACCTGTCTTGTGCCGCACCACACTGACAGCGCAACCGCGGCCCGGGCGGCTCGCGTCCTCGACAACAACACCGCAAGAAAGGCAGGTTCACGGCATGAGCATCATCAGCTGGATCGTCCTCGGGCTGATCGCCGGAGTCATAGCCAAGATCCTGCTCCCGGGGCGGGACCCGGGAGGGCTGATCGGCACCACGGTCATCGGCGTCGCCGGGGCCTTCCTCGGCGGATGGATATCCGCCCGGTTCCTGGACCGGGAGATCGCCAACCAGTTCTACGACGGGCCTACTTGGATCGCGGCCATCGGCGGCTCGCTCGTCCTGCTCATCGCCTACCGCATACTCTTCGGCCACTCACGCTCGCGCTGAGGACAGCCGCGGCGACGGACCGGATCAGCCCACCAGCCCGGTCTCCCGCAGGGTGATGTTCAGCCGCCCGCTGCTCATCCCCGTCACCGGGTCGGCCGTACCGGGCAGCACCTTCGGCACGCCGTGGTACGCGAAGCGTGAGACACCACCGAAGACGAACAGATCACCCGACGACAGTTCCACGTCCGTATAAGGCCGGCCCCGTGTCTCCGCGTTCCCGAACCGGAACACGCACGAGTCGCCGATGCTCAACGAGACCACCGGCGCACCGGACCGCTCCTCCTTGTCCTGGTGCATCCCCATCCGCGCCGCACCGTCGTAGAAGTTGATCAGCGCCGTGTCCGGTGTGTACCCACCATGCTCGCCGTACGCCTCGACCAGCGCCCCGCGGCCCAACTCGACCAGCCAGTCCGGGAATCCGGCAACCCGGGCGCCATTCACATCGTCCGCCGTGCGCGAGTACCGGTACGGCTGCCAGTGCCAGCCCACGCACACGGTGCGCACCGACATCACGCCGCCGCCCGGAAGGACCGTGTGCCGGATCGGTACCGGACCGCGGGCCCAGCCGCGGCAGGCGGCCACCAGCTCCCGCTGACGTTCCACCGGCAGCCAGTCGGGCACATGGACCGCGCCGGGCGATACCACGGCTCGTTCGCGCGGGAACAGAGCACCGCTCATGAGGTTGTCCCGGTCACGGCACCGGTGCGCCCTCGAGCCCCAGGAGTCGCGCCTTGGACTCAAGGCCGCCCGCGTATCCGCGCAGGGCCCCGTCAGCGCCGATCACCCGGTGGCAGGGCCGCACGACGAGCAGCGGATTGCGCCCGATCGCCGTCCCCACCGCCCGGACGCCCACCGCGGAGGTGCCGACCCGGTCGGCGATCTCCTTGTACGTGGTCGTCGCTCCGTAAGGGATGGTCTCCAGCGCCTGCCAGACGCGGCGCTGGAAGTCGGTCCCAGCGTCGACGTACTCGATCTCGAATCGGGTCAGCCGGCCGGCGAAGTACGACGACAGCTGTCGGCCGATCTCCTGGAAGGCCTCCGGATCGCGCCGCCAGCCGTCCCTGATCACGGCGCCGCCTTTCTGCCCCGGCAGCGAGAGCGAGGCCAGTGCGGTGCCGCCCTTCGCCGTGGCAGAGGCCCGGCCGACCAGCAGCAGCTCGCCCAGCGGGCTGGCGACGGTGTCGTACACGCTGGTCATGGCGTGCGTCCCTCCTTGCGGATGTTGCCTCTCGCGGGAGGCTGTGTCCGTCCCGCTCCTACGAGTCTGCGTCGGCGGCGCTCGTGAAGCTGGCGGAAATCCGACACCACGCCCGGGCTGCCCGCTGCTGCCCGGCACCCGCGGCACAGGGCGGGGGCGGAGCGTCACTGCCGCTCCGCCCCCGGGTGCCCCGGCGCGCCCGCCGATGTCAGCGGTAGTTCACGAACTGCAGCGCGAAGTCGAAGTCCTGGCCCTTGAGCAGCGCCTGCACGGCCTGCAGGTCGTCCCGGCTCTTCGAGCTGACCCGCAGCTCGTCGCCCTGGACCTGCGCCTTGACGCCCTTGGGACCCTCGTCGCGGATGACCTTGGCGACCTTCTTGGCGTTCTCCTGGGAGATGCCCTCCTCGATGGAGGCGAAGATCTTGTACTCCTTGCCGGAGAGCTGCGGTTCGCCGGCGTCCAGCGCCTTCAGCGAGATGCCGCGCTTCACGAGCTTGGTCTGGAAGACGTCCAGGATCGCGTTGACGCGGTCCTCGGAGTTCGCCTGCATCAGGATCTTTTCGCCGGACCAGGCGATCGAGGCACCGACGTTCTTGAAGTCGTAGCGCTGCGAGATCTCCTTCGCCGCCTGGTTGAGGGCGTTGTCGACCTCCTGCCGCTCGACCTTCGAGACGATGTCGAAACTGGAGTCGGCCATGTCCTGTGGCTCCTTGTATCGGGTGCGTGGAGGCGCGGCCCGCGAGCCGGACCGCTCGGGCAAGCCTAGCCACCCGCGCCCTCCCAGGGCGCTGATCAATCCGGTGGCGAAGCACCCCCGCGCATCAGGTATCGTTTACGTCGTTGCCACGGAGCACCGCCCCACAGCGGTTGCCTCCCGCGCGACATCCCATGGCGGTGTGCCCGAGTGGCCAATGGGAGCGGACTGTAAATCCGTCGGCTTAGCCTACCCAGGTTCGAATCCTGGCGCCGCCACGCGATGAGAACGGCCCCTGATCTGCGGAAACGCGTTCAGGGGCCGTTCTGTGTAAGTGTGGCTACGGAGACCAACTGTCTCGCTGTGTCTCGTTCTCACACACTCTCTACCAGCTGTTGTGGACGAGACGTGGACGGGATTCCTACACCCCACCTGTGGTTATGGGCGCCGTGGCCCGGATGGCTAGGACGGTCCGCCTGCGCGCAGCCGGGCAGAGATCTTGGCGTTGGCCGCCTCGTCACCGCCCTTGAGGAACTTCGCGTACGCCCGGAACAGCACTGCGACGCTGTGGCCGGCGCGCTCAGCTACGAGCTGTGGCTCCACACCAGAGCTGAGCCATGTGGAGACAGCGGCGTGGCGAAGGTCATATGGCCGCTTGGCGAGCCTCGATGCCAGCTCACCGGAGGTGAGCACGTCCGCGCGTGCGCGGGCCCAGGCCTCGCCGTAGCCGCTTTCCTGCACCATGCCGCCGCGTGCAGTGCGGAACAGGCGACCGTCCGGCGCCGTGCCGAACCGGATGACGTGCCAGCGAAGTAGGGCCACCAGCTCCGGCGGTATCGGAACGTACCGAACCGCCTTGCGTGACCGGTGCTTCAACCCCCTCTGGTCGTGAGCCTCACCGCTGTCCGTCCAGGCCGTGCCCGAGCGCGCTCGGCTCTCGTTCAGCCGCAGCATGCCCCAGCCTCGCCGCGGCAGTTCACAGTCCCGCAGCTTGAGCCCGACCGTCTCGCCGAGGCGAGAGGCGGCGTAGTAGATGCAGCCGAGCGCTTCCAGGTGACGCCCTCGCGTTCCCTGCGCCCGGACGCCGGCCAAGAGGGCGGCGGCGTGCGCAGGGTCCGGAACGAACGCTGGGTTGGTGAGGTGCAGCAGATCCAGGAACTCCGGCGTGTCCGCCCACGAGTCCAGCCGTACCGGAACATCAGGGGTGGCCTGCGCCATGTCGTCTCCCCGTGAGGGGCCAGCGCTTCGCCAGGAGTAGATCACGTACCCCTGACAGGATGGCGCGAGTGTCCTCGACTGCTCGTCCTGGCGCCGCGCAACGAGAAGACCCCCCGTTGTCCTGCGGAAACGCAGGACAACGGGGGGTCTGTATCGCCGTCCCTTCGGCCCGCCACATCTGCCCGAGCCGAAACGGCGCGAGCTGTCAGACGGGCGTGCCCGGAATGGGCGTGAACCCGGGGGCACACGCCGATCCGATGTTCCCCGAGGTCAGGGGCGTTCCGGACGAGATGGCGCATCGGGCCCGGTGGATCACCCCATCGCCGGCCACCAGGGTGATGAAGAGGGTGCCGGGGTCCGTCTGGGTAGCGGTGACGGCGAGGTCCTCCGTGCACTCCGGAGCACCGGGGACAAGGTCGAGGTCGATCCAGGCGCCAGGATTCCGGAAGTCGTTGAGGAAGGCGTTGCCCCGGCGGTCGGTCGTGGCGCGAATCATGGCTTCGCCCAATCCCTGCGAGTAGTCCACGATGACGGAACTGACGTCGCGCTGCGTGGGCTTGCACACCCTCCCGTCCCCGTCCCCGTACATGTACTCGACGTTGCCGGACAGCTCATGGGCGAGTGTGTTCACCACCGGGCCGTCGTCCGCGGTCGCGGACGGGGCCATGACAGCCCCGGCAAGCACGGCCCCAGTCACTGCTGAGAGGCCCCTGGCGGCCCAAGCGAGCTTCCTCATACTGGCTTTTCCTTTCACGCGTGCGGGGTCCGAGGGACGGACCTTGTCACCGTCACCGGCGTGGGCTCGCGCGGAAAGCCGTGTCCTGTCAGATGGATTGCGAACAAGGGGATGGCCTTTGGCCCTTCCCTGCGCGAACCGGGACGGCATCATTTCGGACTCGAATATCCCGGCAGGCTCCGCAAGCGTGTGCGCGCCGCTCCGAGCCGTCACTCAGGTGAGCGTCGCCGTGCCCCGAACGGTCCACCGCCTGCGATCCGACTGGCTCTGTGGGCCCACCGGACGGTCGTCGTGTTCGGCGCGCACGCCTTGTCGTCCTGATGTCGATGTCTCTGTTCTTCGAGGGAAGGTGGGCGTAGATTCCAGACCTCTACGTCGTGATCGCTGTGTGGGGGGCAGAGGTGGACTGGGGGACTCTCGTCGCGACGGTCAGCGGTGGATCCATTGCCATCGCCGGCACCGTGCTGGCCGACTATCTACGCCATCGTCACGAGGACGACCGCGGAGTCGGGGAACGGCGGCGGGCCGTGTACATCGAGTTCATCACCGCCGCCGAGGCATGCCATGCCCGGCTGCGACAGATCGCCCAGACCCCCGGCACGGAAGCCGATCTGGAATCGGCCACTCGCGCGGCATTGAGCGACGCCGCGATCTACGAAGCGCGGGAACGGCTGTTCATCGACGCGAGCACCGGCGTTGCGAGTGCGGGGCAGGCGATGTTCGAGAAGCTCCGTGCACTGCAGCGGGTTGTGGCGGCAGGCGCTGAGCCGGCCTCGACCGCCTTCCACGACGCCTACCACCACTACATCGGAACCGTCTGGACCTATCGGGTTGCCGTTCGCGAGGAACTGGAGGGCAAATCCCTCTCGCCCGCGGCCTTCGGATGGAGCAAGTGGGACGGCACCGACCGGTGCCCGATGTGCCAGGGTGCCGTCGTCACGGGAGCGTGAACGGACTTGAACAGAACAGGTCGCACTCCATGCACCGCCGGACCGGCGGCTCCTCAGTCCGCCAGCCGGAACGCCAGCTGAATCTCCCATTTCGACATGTCGGGCTCCACCCGGGGATCGGTCAGGTACGACTCGGTCCGGCAGCCCCAGTGCTCCACCCCGTCGACCATCGTCATGTCCCACTCCATGCCCTCCCGCGCCGCCCACTCGCGCATCGCGGTGACGACCCCGAAAAGCTGGTCGGGATGGCCGACGTGGGTGACCGTCGCGTAGCGGCCGGCGGGAAGTACGGCCATCCCGATGTCTCCCTCCGGCTCCGGGGTCGAGGCGACCGGTACGCCCGCCTCGACCACCGACTCCCCGTCCATGTCCAACGTGTTGAACCGGAAGAAGGGCGCACCCGCGAACTCCGCCCCCTTGCCCGCCAGCCAGTTGACCAGCTCGGGCAGCCGGTCGGCGATCAGCGCGAAGGCGTCCATCCGCACGGACCCGCGGATGTACGCGTAGAGCTGCTCCTCACGCTCCACGATCGCCGGCCGGATGTCCTGTGTGTGTTTGCTCATGACCTCAACGACTCCGCAGGCGAGGGGAATTCATCGGACGACAGAGACGGGACCAGGGACACAAGTGGGCCAAGGAACGGAGAAGCGACAGCGGGCGCGGGAGGAGGCGTCAGTTGCCCGCGATGTCCTTCACCGCGACGGTTACCGGCGTCGAACCGCTGATGAGCTCCAGTGTCAGCCCCGCCGTCGCCGGAGTTTCCACCATCTCCGCGAGCACCGCCGCCACATCGTCGCGCGGCACCGGGCCGCGTCCCGTCGAGGCCTCCAGCCGTACAAGCCCGGTGCCCGCGTCGTTGGTCAGCGCGCCGGGGCGCAGGATCGTCCACTCGAGGCCGGGACGGGACCGTACGTAGTCGTCCGCGGCGCCCTTGGCCCGCAGGTACGCGTCGAACACCTCGTCGCCCTCGTGCTCTGCGTCGGCGCCCATCGACGACACGACGATGTACCGCCGTACGCCCGTCCGTTCGGCCGCGTCGGCGAAGAGCACCGCTGCGCCGCGGTCCACCGTGTCCTTGCGGCCGACGCCGCTGCCCGGCCCCGCGCCCGCGGCGAAGACCGCGGCGTCCGCGCCCTGCAGTACGGCGGCGACCTCTTCCACCGACGCCGATTCCAGGTCCATCAGCACCGGTTCGGCACCCGCCTCCCGCAGGTCGTTGCCCTGGTCCGGATTCCGGATGAGGCCCGCGACCTCGTGTCCGCCCGCCGAGAGCAACCGTTCGAGACGGAGAGCGATCTGACCGTGTCCTCCAGCGATGACGATGCGCATGTCTACGACGGTACGTCCGAACCGGGGACGGCGCTCAAGGGAATCAGGCGCCGGAGCCGGGCCCAGGTCCCGCGCCCGCCCCGGGCCCGTGTCCGGGCCCGGGGTCGGGGCGTCCCTGGCGCGGCAGTTCGAAGGCGACCTCGGCCGCCGAGTCGCAGTACTCGCGTACCGCGCTCGTGCGGGCCACCACCCGCCCGCGGTGGATGACGATCCGGCTGTACGCGAGCGACAGCACGCCCGAGATCCGTTCGCCGCGCACCGCGAGCAGTTCCGCCGGGAAACCGGCCTCGACCCGCACCTCGGGCAGCCCCATCACCTCGCGGGCCGTGTCGGCCACGCACCCGTACGCGTCGGAGGGCCGCATCCCCGCCTGCGACGACAGCAGGTACGCGGCCTCCAGCGGATCCCCCCGTCCCACCGGGTTGCACACGTCACGCAGCGCACCGCTGCCCGCCGCGACCCGCACGCCCGCCGAGCGCAGCAGCCGCACCGGCGCGTTGCCGCGCTGCTCGACGCCTGCGCAGCCGCCCTGGGGCAGCGAGACGACGGTGACGCCGGCTGCCGCGAGCTGGTCGGCGGTCCTGGAGGCGATGTCGCGTGGCAGCCGGGCGAGTCCGGCGCACGGCCCGATCGTCACGCCCGGCCGCAGCCCGCCGGCCATCGCGGCGAGCCGCGCCAGCCGTGCGGGGTCGTCGCCGTGGGTGTGCAGGTCGACGGGGCAGCCGTGTTCCGCGGCGATCTCGAGGACCGCCTCCACATAACCGGTCGGGTCGGGGTCGGCGTCAGGGCAGCCGCCCACCACACCGGCGCCCATCTTCATCGCGTCCCGCAGGACCGACAGACCGTCGGCCCCCGCGAGGCCCGTCAGCAGCCGCGGCACCGCCACGGCGGTCAGATCGGCCAGCCCGCGCAGGGAACGCCGCGCCTGCAGCACCGCCTCCAGACAGTCGAGGCCCTGTACGTCCCCGATCCGTACGTGCGAGCGCAGGGCCGTCGCCCCGTGGCCCAGCTGCAGCAGCGCTGCCTCGGTGGCACGCCGCTGGACGTCTTCCGTGTCGTAGGAGACAGGCCCGGGAGTCTCCGCGCTGAGAGCCGTGTCGCCGTGGAAGTGGGGTTCGGCGGGGGCGGGCAGCAGCAGGAAGCCGGTCAGATCCAGGCGGGAGGAGTGCGGCGGGAGGCTTCCCGCGGTGCCGACCGCCTCGATGCGGCCGCCGCAGAGCCGGACGTCGACGGTGCGGCCGTCCGTGAGCCGGGCGCCGGAGAGCAGCAGCGCGGCAAAGTCGCCGGTGGCGCCGTCGGGGGGCTGCGGCTGGCTGTCGGGCATCGCGCTCCTGGGTGGGGCGGTCGGGCTCGGACGGCGCGGGCGCCCGGGGGGCGTGGGAGCCGCGGCGTGGGAGCCGGAAAGGATCACACAGCGTGAGTCGAGGGTAGGGGCGCACGCGATGCGCTTCGAGGAGGAGCGCAATAGTCGTACCGGTGGGGTCGCAAGTGGCGTGCGGGACGGGCGTGGTGCCGTCGTGAACGGCGCGCGTCACGCGCAGAGCGCCACCGGGAACGGTGCGCGTCAAGGGCGGGATGCCGGTCGAGAACGACGAGCGTCACCAGCGCGGCGCCCCGGTGGCGCCGCCGCGGCCGACGTCACTGCTCGCTGGGCGGCGGCGGGGGAGGAGGGGCGTCAGCGGGCGGCCGGCGAGGGCCGCGGCGAAGGCCGGTGCGTGGGACGCGAGCGGCCGGAAGGCGGCCGACGGGGCGCGTGGAAACGGATTTGGGCGAACGGCGGCCGACCGTGTAATGTCTTCATCGCTCGCCCCAATAGCTCAGTCGGCAGAGCGTCTCCATGGTAAGGAGAAGGTCTACGGTTCGATTCCGTATTGGGGCTCTGGTGTTCGGTGATCCTCACCTTCGGGTGAGGAGATCCAGCATCGCAGCGGTGTAGCTCAGTCGGTAGAGCAAGCGGCTCATAATCGCTGTGTCACCGGTTCAAGTCCGGTCACCGCTACACACAGTAGCCGATTGTGGGGTCGGTCCTCCGATCGGCTACTCTTTTATGCGTTCATCCGTCCTATCCGTCCAAGGAGCACTCACGTGGCTGCCACCGACGTCCGCCCGAAGATCACGCTGGCCTGCGTGGAGTGCAAGGAGCGGAACTACATCACCAAGAAGAACCGGCGTAACAACCCGGACCGTCTTGAGATGAAGAAGCACTGCCCGCGCTGCAACTCGCACACGGCGCACCGCGAAACGCGCTGAATCAGGCTCGTATACGAGGCCGCCCCCACTGGGGGCGGCCTCGTGTCGTTTGTCGTGCCGTCATTCCGTTGTGGTCAATATCAGGAGGGAGCCAGTCCATGGCGCTCGACCAGTCCTTCGTGGGGCGGACCTATCCGCCCACCGCGCCCTACGAGGTGGGCCGGGAAAAGATCCGCGAGTTCGCAGAGGCGGTGGGTGACACGAACCCCGCTTACACCGACCGCGAGGCAGCGCGCGCCCTCGGTCACGCCGATGTGATCGCTCCGCCGACTTTCGCTTTCACGATCACTTTCAAGGCTGCCGAGCAGGTCATCCAGGACCCTCAGTTGGGGCTGGACTACAGCCGTGTGGTGCATGGCGACCAGAAGTTCGCGTATGTGCGGCCCGTGCGTGCGGGGGACAGGCTGTCGGTCACGTCGACGATCGAGGCCGTCAAGTCCCTTGCGGGCAACGACATCATGGACATCCGCGGTGAGGTCCACGACGAGACCGGTGAACTGGTCGTGACGGCGTGGACGAAGCTGGTGGCGCGCGCCGCCGAGGAGGCGTGATGGCAGCGAAGATCTCTTACGCGGACGTGGAGGCCGGTACCGAGCTGCCGGCGCAGAGCTTCTCCGTGACGCGCGGCACGCTGGTGCAGTACGCGGGTGCCTCCGGCGACTTCAACCCGATCCACTGGAACGAGAAGTTCGCCACCGAAGTCGGGCTGCCGGACGTGATCGCGCACGGCATGTTCACCATGGCGGAGGCGATCCGTGTGGTGACCGACTGGGTCGGCGACCCGGGCGCGGTCGTCGAGTACGGGGTGCGGTTCACCAAGCCGGTCGTCGTACCGAACGACGACAAGGGTGCGCTGATCGAGGTCAGCGGCAAGGTCGCGGCGAAGCTGGACGACAACCGGGTGCGCGTGGACCTCGTCGCGACGAGCGACGGCCAGAAGGTCCTGGGCATGTCCCGCGCGGTGGTGCAGCTCGCCTGACGGACGCGGCAGATGGATGCGGTAAGGGGGTGCTCCGCCAAGGGCGGGGTGCCCCTTACCGCAGTCCGGCCGGACTATTCCCTTGACTTGGTTAGTGATTGACCAATAACTTTGCACCATGGTCAGGATGAGCGCAGAAGAGCGACGCGAGAGCGTGGTCCGTGCCGCGATCACCGAGTTCGCGCGCGCCGGGTACAACGGAACCTCCACCGAGGTGATCGCCAAGCGTGTCGGCGTCTCGCAGCCCTACCTCTTCCGCCTCTTCCCCAACAAGCAGGCCATCTTTCTTGCCGCGTCCTCGCGGTGCCTCGCCGACACCCGGAGCGTGTTCGAGGCGGCGGCCGAGGGGTTGGAGGGCGAGGAGGCCCTCCAGGCGATGGCGGCCGCGTATCAGCGCCTCATCGCCGACGACCCCGAGAAGCTGCTGATGCAGATGCAGATGTACGTCTCCGTGGCGGCCGCGGAGGCAGCCGGCGACCACGATTTCGGTGCGCAGGTGCGATCCGGATGGCTCGAGCTCCATGACGCGGTCCATCTGCTTCTCGGCGCCGACACGAACGAGACGACGACCTTCCTCGCCTACGGGATGCTCAGCAACGTCCTTGTCTCCCTGGGCTTTCCCGCCGACCACCGCATCTGGTCGGGCTTCTACATCGCCGCGCGGCCCGCCGGCGAATGAGCCCGCAGGCTCCCGCTGTGATCCGCGCACGTTCTTGGCCGTGAAAGTTAGTAATCAATAACTAACCCTCTGGGGGAGCAGTGAGTCAAAGCCCGCGGCCCGCACGGCGCACCAGCGCCGTCTGGGCCCTCGTCATCACCAGTGCCGCCGGTTTCATGGCGGCGCTCGACAACCTCGTCGTCACCACAGCCCTACCCTCCATACGCAAGGACCTCGGCGGAGCGCTGGAGGACCTGGAATGGACCGTGAGCGCCTACACGCTCACCTTCGCCGTCCTGCTGATGTTCGGTGCGGCTCTCGGCGACCGCTTCGGCCGTCGGAGGCTGTTCATGGCGGGCCTGGCCGTCTTCACCGGCGCGTCGGCCGCAGCCGCTCTCGCCTCGGGCATCGATGCCCTCATCGCCGCGCGCGCGGTCCAGGGCGTCGGCGCGGCGATCATGATGCCGCTCACGCTGACCCTGCTCACCACCGCCGTACCGGCCGCCCGCCGCGGCGCCGTGCTCGGCATCTTCAGTGCCGTCACCGGCGTGGCCGTCGCCACCGGACCTCTCATCGGCGGCAGCCTCACCGAGCACATCTCGTGGCAGTGGATCTTCTGGTTGAACGTCCCCATAGGCCTTGCCCTGCTGCCGCTCGCCCGGCTGCGCCTCGACGAGTCGTTCGCCCCCGACGCCCGGCTGGACGTCCCAGGGACCCTGCTCGTCAGTGGCGGCCTGTTCGGCATCGTCTACGCACTGGTCAACGGCAACGCCGACGGCTGGTCCAGCACCAGGATTCTCTTCTGCCTGACCGCCGGCACCGTGCTGCTCACCGCCTTCGTGTGGCACGGCTCCGCAGCCGGGAAACCCATGCTCCCCATGAGGCTCTTCCGCAGCCGCGCCTTCTTCGGGATCAACATCGCGAGCTTGCTGATGTTCCTGGGCATGTTCGGCTCAATATTCCTGCTCAGCCAGTTCCTGCAGGGAGTGGTCGGCTATTCGCCCACCGAGGCAGGATTGCGGATGCTGCCCTGGACCGGCATGTCGCTGCTGGTGGCGCCGGTCGCCGGCATCCTTTCCGACCGGATCGGCGGCCGTCCGGTCGTCACCGCGGGTCTCGCGCTCCAGGCGGTCGGCCTCGTCCTCTTCGCCCTGGTCCTCGAACCCGGCGTCTCGTACGCGGCGCTACTGCCCGCGCTCGTCGTCAGCGGTGTCGGCATGGCGCTCTACTTCGCACCTGCCGCCAGCGTGGTCCTGTCCAGCGTGCGGCCCGCGGAACTGGGCATCGCCTCCGGGGCCAACAACGCCCTGCGCGAGGTCGGCGGCGCTCTCGGCATCGCGGTGCTCGGCGCGGTCTTCGCCGCCCAGGGGGGTTACGAGTCCCCCCAGGCCTTCTCCGACGGAACGGTGCCCGCGGTCTGGCTCGGCGCCGGGGTGCTCGCGCTCGCGGCCCTGGTGGCGCTGCTGATTCCCAAGGGCCGGATCGTCTTTGACGATCACCCGGAGGCGGCCGGTACGACCGGGCCCGCGGCCGACGGCGAACGCGCACCCGTCACGGTCTGAGCCGGTCCGGTACCTCGCGGTCTGAGCCGGCCGGTGCCTCACGGTCCGAGTGGGCCAGTAACTCGCGGTCCGCGGCCCCGCCCGAGCGGCGGCGGCGTGGACCGTACTCTTGTCCCCGTGCAGGAACTTCACGACGCCCCCCTCGCCCCCCTGACCACCTTCCGGCTCGGCGGTCCCGCGACACGCCTCGTCACGGCCACCACCGACGACGAGGTGATCGCCGCCGTGCGTGAGGCGGACGAGGCCGGTACGCCGCTGCTGATCATCGGCGGCGGCAGCAACCTGGTCATCGGCGACAAGGGCTTCGAGGGCACCGCGCTGCGCATCGCGACCCGCGGTTTCGAGCTCGACGGCACCCGGCTGGAGCTGGCCGCCGGGGAGACCTGGACCGACGCCGTCGCCCGGACCGTCGAGGCGGGCCTCGCGGGCATCGAGTGCCTGGCCGGCATCCCCGGCTCCGCGGGCGCGACCCCGATCCAGAACGTCGGCGCGTACGGCCAGGAGGTCTCCTCGACGATCACCGAGGTGGTCGCCTACGACCGCCACGACGGCGAAACGGTCACCCTCGCGAACGCCGAATGCGGCTTCTCCTATCGCCACAGCCGCTTCAAGCAGGACCCCGACCGGTATGTCGTGCTGCGCGTCCGCTTCCTGCTGGAGGACGCGGGCGGCCTGTCCGCGCCCGTGAAGTACGCGGAGACCGCCCGCGTCCTCGGCGTCGAGGTGGGCGACCGCGTCCCGGCCGCCACCGCCCGGGAAACGGTGCTCGGGCTGCGCGCCGGCAAGGGTATGGTGCTCGACCCCGAGGACCACGACACGTGGTCGGCCGGTTCCTTCTTCACCAACCCGATTCTCACGGCCGCCGAGTACGAGGTTTTCCTCGGCCGCGTACGGGACCGGCTCGGCGACGGCATCGCCCCGCCCGCCTACCCGTCCGGCGACGGCCTCACGAAGACCTCGGCCGCGTGGCTGATCGACAAGGCAGGCTTCACCAAGGGGTACGGCTCCGGCCCGGCCCGCATCTCGACCAAGCACACGCTCGCCCTCACGAACAGGGGCGAGGCCACCACGGAGGACCTGCTCGCGCTGGCCCGCGAGGTGGTCGCGGGAGTGCGGGACGCCTTCGGCGTGACCCTCGTCAACGAGCCGGTGACGGTCGGCGTCAGCCTGTAGGTATCGGCGTCAGCCTGTAGGTACCGGACAGCCCCCTAGTAGGCGACGCCCACGCCGTGCTTGAGCGTTGCCGGGTCGTCGATCATCGCGAGCATCGCGTGCGCCACGTCCGCCCGGCCGATGGTCCGGCCGCTGCGTGGGGTGCCGCCGACAACCGTGCGGTAGCTGCCGGTCAGCGGCCTGTCGAGCAGCCTGGGCGGCCGGACGGAGGTCCAGTCGGTGGCGCTGCGGGCCAGCTCGTCCTCCATGACCCGCAGATCCGCGTAGACGTCCCTGAGCACGGATTTGACCACGGAGAGTACGGCCCGGTCGACGAGGGGCTGTCGCTCCGGAACCGGTCCGAGCGGTCCCGCGCTCACCACGAGCAGCCGGCGGGTCCCCGCGGCCTCCATCGCCTCCAGTACCGAACGCGTCAGCCTGGTCGCGATCCCCGCGTCGGTCTTCTTCCGGGCACCGAGACCGGAGAGCACAGCGTCCCGTCCGGCTACGGCCGGGCAAAGCGCCTGCGGGTCCGCCAGGTCCGAGCGGAAGACCTCGAGCCCCGGGCCCGTCACCGTGAACCGCGAGGGATCCCGCACCACGGCCGTGACCTGGTGGCTGGCCGCCAGTCCCTGCTTGACGATCTCCTGGCCGATCCCGCCGGTCGCGCCGAACACTGTGAGCCTCATCGTGCACACCCTCCTAGGGTGGGTAAGTGTTCACTCACCTCTACGGTGAGTGTGTACTCACCCACCCGTCAAGCCCTCTCTGGAGCGCGCATGGAGCAAAAGCCGACCCGCGTACGGATCGTCGACGCCGCCCGCGAACTGATGCTCTCCCTCGGCCTGGCGCGCACGACCACCAAGGAGATCGCCAAGGCCGCCGGCTGTTCGGAGGCGGCGCTCTACAAGCACTTCTCCAGCAAGGAGGAGCTGTTCGTGACGGTGCTCGGCGAGCGGTTGCCAGGACTCGGCGCACTGCTGGGCACACTGGCCGCCGACCCCGGCGGCGCGAGCGTCGAGCAGAACCTCACCGACATCGCCCGGCAGGCCGCGCTCTTCTACGAGCAGACCTTTCCGATGGCCGCGTCCCTGTACGCGGACCCCCAGCTCAAACGCCGCCACGAGGCGGCCATGCGCGAGCTGGGCGTGGGCCCGCACAAGCCGATCGAGGGCCTTGACGCCTATCTGCGCGCCGAGCGCGACGCGGGCCGTATCAGCGCCGACGCCGACACCCGGGCCGCCGCCTCCCTGCTGCTCGGCGCCTGCGCACAGCGCGCGTTCGCCTACGAGATGACCGCGGACGGCAAGCCGCCCCGGCTCGACGACTTCGCAGCGGCCCTTGCGCGCACACTGCTGCGCGGCATCTCCCCGGCCTGATCCAAACGAAAGATTCGCCGGCTCCTCGCCGAGTGTCCCGCCCGAGTCCGGAATACCTGCCCGAGTCGGAGCAGCTGCCCGAGCTCCTCTCAGAGGCGCCCTGGCTCACCAACCCGTCGCCCCGTCGACGACCGGCCCCGCCAGCCAGTCGTCGATCCCCGAGAGCAGCTTTCGCCTGACGTCCTCCGGTGCTGCGGAAGCGCGCACCGACTGGCGGGCCAGTTCGGCGAGGTCGGCGTCCGCGAACCCGTGGTGGCGGCGGGCGAACTCGTACTGGGCCGCGAGGCGGGAGCCGAAGAGCAGCGGGTCGTCCGCGCCGAGGGCCATCGGGACGCCCGCATCGTAGAGCGTCCGCAGCGGTACGTCCTCCGGCTTCTCGTAGACGCCGAGGGCCACGTTCGACGCCGGGCAGACCTCGCACGTCACGCCGCGCTCGGCCAGCTTCCGCAGCAGACGCGGGTCCTCCGCCGCGCGCACGCCGTGGCCGATGCGGGCGGCGTGCAGATCGTCGAGGCAGTCCCGTACGGACGCGGGCCCGGTCAGCTCGCCGCCGTGCGGGGCCGCCAGCAGGCCGCCCTCACGGGCGATCGCGAAGGCGCGGTCGAAGTCGCGGGCCATGCCCCGCCGTTCGTCGTTGGACAGGCCGAAGCCGACGATGCCGCGGTCCGCGTACCGCACCGCGAGCCGGGCGAGCGTACGGGCGTCCAGCGGATGCTTCATCCGGTTCGCGGCGACCAGCACCCGCATCCCGAGACCGGTCTCCCGCGAGGCGCTGTCCACGGCGTCGAGAATGATCTCCAGCGCCGGGATCAGACCTCCGAGCCGTGGTGCGTACGACGTCGGGTCGACCTGGATCTCCAGCCAGCCCGAGCCGTCGTTGATGTCCTCCTCCGCCGCCTCGCGCACCAGTCGCTGGATGTCCTCCGGTTCGCGCAGGCAGGAGCGGGCCATGTCGTACAGCCGCTGGAAGCGGAACCAGCCCCGCTCGTCCGTGGCGCGCAGCTTGGGCGGCTCGCCGCCGGTGAGCGCCTCCGGCAGGTGCACGCCGTACTTGTCGGCGAGTTCCAGGAGGGTGGCGGGCCGCATCGACCCGGTGAAGTGCAGATGCAGATGGGCTTTCGGCAGCAGGCTGACGTCTCGTACGTGCGGGGGGTCTGAAGAGTGCACCATTCAGGGATCCTGCCGCACGAAACCCGTCCCGGGCAGCCCCTTTCCCCGATCGGGTCCTTGCTCGAACGCAGAAACGGGCCCCCGGCCGAAGCCGGAGGCCCGTCCCGCACAGGAAGGGATCAGTCGCGGGCCTCGGCCAGCAGCTTCTGGATCCTGGAGACGCCCTCGACCAGGTCCTCGTCGCCCAGGGCGTACGAAAGACGAAGGTAGCCGGGGGTGCCGAAGGCCTCGCCCGGAACGACCGCGACCTCGACCTCGTCGAGGATCAGGGCCGCGAGCTCCACGGAGTCCTGCGGGCGCTTCCCACGGATCTCCTTGCCCAGCAGGCCCTTCACGGACGGGTACGCGTAGAACGCGCCCTCGGGGGTCGGGCAGAGCACGCCGTCGATCTCGTTGAGCATGCGCACGATGGTCTGGCGGCGGCGGTCGAAGGCCTCCCGCATCTTCGCGACGGCGGCCAGGTCGCCGGAAACGGCGGCCAGCGCGGCGACCTGCGCCACGTTGGAGACGTTCGACGTGGCGTGCGACTGCAGGTTGGTCGCCGCCTTCACGACGTCCTTCGGGCCGATGATCCACCCCACGCGCCAGCCCGTCATGGCGTACGTCTTCGCGACGCCGTTCACCACGATGCACTTCTCGCGCAGCGCCGGGACGAGGGCGGGCAGCGAGGTGAACTTCGCGTCGCCGTAGACCAGGTGCTCGTAGATCTCGTCGGTCAGCACCCACAGACCGTGCTCGGCGGCCCACTCGCCGATCGCGAGGGCGTCGGCCTCGCTGTAGACGGCGCCGGTGGGGTTGGACGGCGAGACGAAGAGGACGACCTTGGTCTTCTCCGTACGCGCGGCCTCGAGCTGCTCGACGGAGACGCGGTAACCGGTGGTCTCGTCCGCAACGACCTCGACCGGGACGCCGCCCGCGAGGCGGATCGACTCCGGGTAGGTGGTCCAGTACGGCGCCGGGACGATGACCTCGTCACCCGGGTCCAGGATCGCGGCGAACGCCTCGTAGATCGCCTGCTTGCCGCCGTTGGTCACCAGGATCTGGGCCGGGTCGACCTCGTAGCCGGAGTCGCGCAGCGTCTTCTCGGCGATGGCCTTCTTCAACTCGGGCAGGCCGCCCGCCGGCGTGTAGCGGTGGAACTTCGGGTTGCGGCAGGCCTCGACGGCGGCCTCGACGATGTAGTCGGGCGTCGGGAAGTCGGGCTCGCCCGCGCCGAAGCCGATCACCGGACGCCCGGCGGCCTTGAGAGCCTTGGCCTTGGCGTCGACGGCGAGGGTTGCGGACTCGGAGATCGCGCCGATGCGCGCGGAGACCCGGCGCTCGGTGGGAGGGGTTGCAGCGCTCATGCGGCCCATGCTCCCAGACGCCGAAGACACGCGGCACACAGGTTTCGCGGACCGGACATCTCCGGCCGCCCTCCGCATCCTCGACCGGCCGGAAGCGGACGGTACGACGGGTCGGAAGCGGACCGCGGGGCTTTGTGTTCGACGCCGGGCCTGGGAACACGTACACTCACTGGCTGTTGGCCCTCACCAGCCACGTCGGATCCGGGCACTTAGTGCACCCGGACGGATGCGGTAGGTTGGGGGAACCACAAAGGGTCGTAGCTCAATTGGTAGAGCACTGGTCTCCAAAACCAGCGGTTGGGGGTTCAAGTCCCTCCGGCCCTGCTACACACACCTTCGCCAGGTTGTGTGCGCAGCGCATGTACGTCTTCTATGCACCGCCGTGCGGCTCCACCGGGCGCGGCACGGCCACGACCCGGGAATCAGGTGAGAGATCGTGACGGACGCCGTAGGCTCCATCGACATGCCTGACGCCGAGGACGAGAGCCCCGAGTCGAAGAAGAAGGCCCGCAAGGGCGGCAAGCGCGGCAAGAAGGGCCCGCTGGGTCGCCTGGCCCTCTTCTACCGCCAGATCGTCGCCGAACTGCGCAAGGTCGTCTGGCCGACTCGTCATCAGCTGACGACGTACACCACAGTGGTGATTATCTTCGTCGTCATCATGATCGGCCTCGTGACCGTGATTGACTATGGCTTCCAGGAAGCAGTCAAGTACGTCTTCGGCTGATCCGCGGAGGGCGCCGTACTCGGCGCTCTTTTCGCATGTTCCACCCCATCTGTATCCAGGAAGAAGCAGCCACCGTGTCTGACCCGAACCTGAACGACGCCGACCGTTCCGGCGAGAGCTTCGAGTCCGCCGAGGACGAGCTCGACATCGTCGAGGCGGCGGACGCTGTGGAGCCGGACCAGGCCGAGGCTGCCGACTCCGCGGCGGGCGAGCCGGCCGAGGAAGAGGCCCTGCACGTCGAGAGCGTCGAGGACGAGGCGGACGTCGAGGACGCCGCCGAAGGTGGCGAGGACGCCGCCGAGGCCGCCGAAGGTGACGAGGACGCTGCCGAGGCTGCCGAGGAGCAGGCCGAAGAGGCCCCCGCCGCCCCGGCCGACCCCATCGCGGCCCTCCGCGACGAGCTGCGCGGCCTCCCGGGTGAGTGGTACGTGATCCACACCTACGCGGGCTACGAGAAGCGCGTGAAGGCGAACCTCGAGCAGCGTGCCGTCTCGCTCAACGTCGAGGACTTCATCTATCAGGCCGAGGTCCCCGAGGAAGAGATCGTCCAGATCAAGAACGGTGAGCGCAAGAACGTCCGGCAGAACAAGCTGCCCGGCTACGTGCTCGTCCGCATGGACCTGACGAACGAGTCCTGGGGCGTCGTCCGCAACACCCCCGGTGTCACCGGCTTCGTGGGCAACGCGTACGACCCGTACCCGCTGACCCTGGACGAGATCGTCAAGATGCTCGCCCCGGAGGCCGAGGAGAAGGCCGCCCGTGAGGCCGCCGAGGCCGAGGGCAAGCCGGCTCCGGCCCGCAAGGTCGAGGTCCAGGTGCTGGACTTCGAGGTCGGCGACTCGGTCACGGTCACCGACGGCCCGTTCGCCACGCTGCAGGCCACGATCAACGAGATCAACGCCGACTCGAAGAAGGTCAAGGGCCTCGTCGAGATCTTCGGCCGCGAGACCCCGGTCGAGCTCAGCTTCGACCAGATCCAGAAGAACTAGCAGCTTCTGGACAGCAAGTTTCCGAACAGGTCAGACCGCCTTTCGCAGGCTGTCTGACCTGCTCGGTTTTTGGCCCCGCATGGATACCCGTTATCGTTGTGCGGTATGCCTCCATCCGGATGATCGGGTGGCAGGCGGATAACTCTCACTAGGACCCGGAGAGAGCAATGCCTCCCAAGAAGAAGAAGGTCACGGGGCTTATCAAGCTCCAGATCCAGGCCGGCGCGGCCAACCCGGCTCCGCCGGTCGGCCCCGCCCTGGGTCAGCACGGCGTCAACATCATGGAGTTCTGCAAGGCCTACAACGCCGCGACCGAGTCGCAGCGTGGCATGGTCGTGCCGGTGGAGATCACGGTCTACGAGGACCGTTCCTTCACCTTCATCACCAAGACTCCGCCGGCCGCCAAGCTGATCCTCAAGGCCGCGGGTGTGGACAAGGGCTCCGGCGAGCCGCACAAGACCAAGGTCGCGAAGCTCACGAGCGCCCAGGTCCGCGAGATCGCCACGGTCAAGCTGCCCGACCTGAACGCCAACGACCTGGACGCCGCGTCGAAGATCATCGCCGGCACCGCCCGTTCCATGGGCATCACGGTCGAGGGCTGACAGCCCCCAAGCCCCCAGTGGTAGGGCCGGCGCTGGCCCGCACCACGACTCCACGCTCAACACATCAGGAGCAGAAGTGAAGCGCAGCAAGACTCTCCGCGCTGCGGACGCCAAGGTCGACCGGGAGCGCAACCACGCCCCGCTCGAGGCCGTCCGTCTCGCCAAGGACACCGCCGCCACCAAGTTCGACGGCACTGTCGAGGTCGCCTTCCGTCTGGGCGTTGACCCGCGCAAGGCGGACCAGATGGTCCGTGGCACCGTGAACCTTCCGCACGGCACCGGTAAGACCGCCCGGGTCCTGGTCTTCGCGACCGGTGACCGTGCTGCGGCCGCGGAAGCCGCGGGCGCCGACATCGTCGGCTCCGACGAACTGATCGACGAGATCTCCAAGGGCAACCGCCTGAACGAGTTCGACGCGGTTGTCGCCACCCCGGACCTCATGGGCAAGGTCGGCCGCCTCGGCCGCGTGCTCGGTCCGCGTGGTCTGATGCCGAACCCGAAGACCGGCACCGTCACGATGGACGTCGCCAAGGCCGTCAACGAGATCAAGGGCGGCAAGATCGAGTTCCGCGTCGACAAGCACTCGAACCTGCACTTCATCATCGGCAAGGTTTCCTTCGACGAGACGAAGCTGGTCGAGAACTACGCGGCGGCGCTGGAGGAGATCCTCCGTCTGAAGCCGTCCGCCGCGAAGGGCCGCTACATCAAGAAGGCGACCCTGACCACGACGATGGGCCCCGGCATCCCGCTGGACTCCAACCGCACCCGCAACCTCCTCGTCGAGGAGGACCCGGCGGCTGTCTGAGCCTGACGCTCAGGGCCTGCCGGTCCGCGTGTGATGAGAACGGCCCCCGCGCCTCTTTCGAGGCCGCGGGGGCCGTTCCCGTTCCCGCTGCGACCCTCCGCGCTGCGTCGGCCCCGGCTGGGGCGCCGGCGCTCGTGCCCGGGGCGAGCCGCGAGGGGGCCGCACAGGGGGCCGACGCGGGGCCCATGACGGCCGGGGGAGGCAGATGCGCCCAGGTGCCGCTCCCGGCGAGCGGCGGCACCCGGGAGGGCGTAAGGGCGGATTTGCCTGGCGGCGATACGGTCGCGTACTCTTCCGAGGAAGCCAAAGACCGCTGGTCGTTGCCGTGCTCTCCTTCCGAGGGTCCGGTGGCCGAAGGATCCGCTCAGCAGCGGACGACCCGCGCAGGTGACTCTGGACAAGTTCCCGGAAGCGATTCCGGTCGAGCTCAGCCCCGTGCGCCTGCGCCGGGGCGTTTCGTTTTGTTCAGCCCCTTCTGAGCGGTCCTCATCACCCGGAAGGAGGCCGACGCTCATGGCAAGGCCCGACAAGGCTGCCGCGGTAGCCGAGCTCGCGGACCAGTTCCGCAGCTCGAACGCCGCCGTGCTGACCGAGTACCGGGGTCTCACCGTGGCGCAGCTGAAGACGCTGCGTCGTTCGCTCGGTGAGAACGCCCAGTACGCCGTGGTGAAGAACACGCTGACCAAGATTGCGGCCAACGAGGCCGGGATCACCTCGCTCGACGACCAGTTCACTGGTCCGACGGCGGTTGCCTTCATCACCGGTGACCCGGTGGAGTCGGCGAAGGGTCTTCGTGACTTCGCCAAGGAGAACCCGAACCTGATCATCAAGGGCGGTGTCCTTGACGGCAAGGCGCTGTCCGCCGATGAGATCAAGAAGCTTGCGGACCTCGAGTCCCGCGAGGTTCTGCTCGCCAAGCTGGCGGGCGCCTTCAAGGGCAAGCAGACCCAGACTGCTCAGCTCTTCCAGGCGCTTCCCTCGAAGTTCGTCCGCACCGCGGAGGCGCTTCGTGCCAAGCAGGCCGAGCAGGGCGGTGCCGAGTAATTCGGCTCGCGCATTGATCGGCGCCCACTAGGGCGACGGTCGCAGCGGGCCGAACGTACGCCCGCCTACATGTACATCCGGCACCTGCCGAATTAGTGGAAGGACGCCATCATGGCGAAGCTGTCCCAGGACGACCTGCTCGCGCAGTTCGAGGAGATGACCCTCATCGAGCTCTCCGAGTTCGTGAAGGCCTTCGAGGAGAAGTTCGACGTCACCGCCGCCGCGGCCGTCGCCGTTGCCGGCCCCGCCCAGGGTGGCGCTGCCCCCGAGGCTGCTGAGGAGCAGGACGAGTTCGACGTCATCCTCACCGGCGCCGGCGAGAAGAAGATCCAGGTCATCAAGGTCGTGCGCGAGCTGACCTCCCTGGGTCTGAAGGAGGCCAAGGACCTCGTCGACGGCACCCCGAAGCCGGTCCTCGAGAAGGTCGCCAAGGAGGCCGCGGAGAAGGCTGCCGAGTCCCTCAAGGCCGCCGGCGCCTCCGTCGAGGTCAAGTGACCCCACGGAGTCCGCTGACTCCCGCGCTGTAACGCGCACACACTGAAGGGCGATCACCCAAGCGGGTGGTCGCCCTTCGGCGTGCCCGCCCGGCTTGCCTTGCTCTCCGGACGGCGGCGAGTATGGTGATCTTCGCCGTGCGCCCCCTCGCGGCGGCCGACGAGGGTCCCGGAGCAGCAGCTCAGGGGCAGGGGGCCTTGACGAACCGCACGCAGCGCGCAATTCTCAGGACGCGTCGTCGAGACGATCCAGGTTCCGAGGCATGGATCGACGACCGAACGGGCAGTATCGATGTGCGCCTCACGGCGCATGGGGTTCGCGGAGTTGAGAAAAACGAGGGTATCGAGGGTCTCGAAAACCCGCACTGGACATCAGTGTGCCGAGTGGCTACACTGACCCTTTGCGCTGCCTGTTAGCTGCCTCCTGCCCGTCACCAGGGGCATGCCCACGTTTGAGCATCGGATGCAGACGTCCCCCAGCTGGGGCTTCTCCTCCGTGCACAGCATGGGACCGGTACGCGCGTAGTGAGTCCGAGCCCTCGGAAGGACCCCCTCTTGGCCGCCTCGCGCAACGCCTCGACCGCGAATACGAACAACGGCGCAAGCACTGCCCCGCTGCGCATCTCCTTTGCAAAGATCAAGGAGCCCCTCGAGGTTCCGAACCTCCTCGCGCTGCAGACCGAGAGCTTTGACTGGCTGCTCGGCAATGCCGCATGGAAGGCTCGTGTCGAGGCGGCTCTCGAAAGCGGACAGGACGTCCCCACCAAGTCCGGTCTGGAGGAGATCTTCGAGGAGATCTCCCCGATCGAGGACTTCTCCGGGTCGATGTCGCTGACCTTCCGCGACCACCGCTTCGAGCCTCCGAAGAACTCGATCGACGAGTGCAAGGAGCGCGACTTCACGTACGCCGCCCCGCTCTTCGTCACCGCCGAGTTCACCAACAACGAGACCGGCGAGATCAAGTCCCAGACGGTCTTCATGGGCGACTTCCCGCTCATGACCAACAAGGGCACCTTCGTCATCAACGGCACCGAGCGTGTCGTCGTGTCGCAGCTCGTCCGCTCGCCGGGTGTCTACTTCGACTCCTCCATCGACAAGACGTCCGACAAGGACATCTTCACCGCCAAGATCATCCCGTCCCGGGGTGCCTGGCTGGAGATGGAGATCGACAAGCGCGACATGGTCGGTGTCCGCATCGACCGCAAGCGCAAGCAGTCCGTCACCGTCCTGCTCAAGGCTCTCGGTTGGACCACCGAGCAGATCCTTGAGGAGTTCGGCGAGTACGAGTCCATGCGCGCCACCCTGGAGAAGGACCACACCCAGGGCCAGGACGACGCGCTGCTCGACATCTACCGCAAGCTCCGCCCGGGCGAGCCGCCGACGCGTGAGGCCGCTCAGACGCTGCTCGAGAACCTCTACTTCAACCCGAAGCGCTACGACCTCGCCAAGGTCGGCCGCTACAAGGTGAACAAGAAGCTCGGCGCCGACGAGCCGCTGGACGCCGGGGTGCTCACCACCGACGACGTCATCGCCACCATCAAGTACCTGGTCAAGCTGCACGCCGGCGAGACCGAGACCGTTGGCGAGTCCGGCACGCAGATCGTCGTCGAGACCGACGACATCGACCACTTCGGCAACCGTCGTCTGCGCAACGTCGGCGAGCTCATCCAGAACCAGGTCCGCACGGGTCTGGCTCGTATGGAGCGCGTCGTGCGTGAGCGCATGACGACCCAGGACGTCGAGGCGATCACGCCGCAGACCCTGATCAACATCCGGCCGGTCGTCGCCTCCATCAAGGAGTTCTTCGGCACCAGCCAGCTGTCGCAGTTCATGGACCAGAACAACCCGCTGTCGGGTCTCACCCACAAGCGCCGTCTCTCGGCGCTCGGCCCGGGTGGTCTCTCCCGTGAGCGGGCCGGCTTCGAGGTCCGTGACGTGCACCCGTCGCACTACGGCCGCATGTGCCCGATCGAGACCCCTGAAGGCCCGAACATCGGTCTGATCGGCTCGCTCGCCTCCTACGGCCGGGTCAACGCGTTCGGCTTCGTCGAGACGCCGTACCGCAAGGTCACCGACGGCCAGGTCACCGACGAGGTGGACTACCTGACCGCCGACGAGGAGGACCGCTTCGTCATCGCCCAGGCGAACGCGACCCTGAACGACGAGCTCCGGTTCACCGAGGCCCGCGTCCTGGTCCGCCGCCGTGGTGGCGAGGTCGACTACGTGCCGCCGGCCGAGGTCGACTACATGGACGTCTCGCCGCGCCAGATGGTGTCGGTCGCGACGGCCATGATCCCGTTCCTCGAGCACGACGACGCCAACCGTGCCCTCATGGGCGCGAACATGATGCGTCAGGCCGTTCCGCTCATCAAGGCGGAGGCCCCGCTCGTCGGCACCGGCATGGAGTACCGCTGCGCCACCGACGCAGGCGACGTCATCAAGGCGGAGAAGGACGGTGTGATCCAGGAGGTTTCGGCCGACTACGTCACCGTCGCGAACGACGACGGCACGTACACCACGTACCGCATCGCGAAGTTCTCCCGCTCCAACCAGGGCACCTCGGTCAACCAGAAGGTCGTCGTCTCCGAGGGCGACCGCGTCATCGAGGGCCAGGTCCTCGCCGACGGCCCCGCCACCGAGAACGGTGAGATGGCGCTCGGCAAGAACCTGCTCGTGGCGTTCATGCCGTGGGAGGGTCACAACTACGAGGACGCGATCATCCTGTCGCAGCGCCTCGTGCAGGACGACGTCCTCTCCTCGATCCACATCGAGGAGCACGAGGTCGACGCCCGTGACACCAAGCTCGGCCCCGAGGAGATCACCCGGGACATCCCGAACGTCTCCGAGGAGGTCCTCGCCGACCTCGACGAGCGCGGCATCATCCGCATCGGTGCCGAGGTCGTCGCCGGCGACATCCTCGTCGGCAAGGTCACGCCCAAGGGCGAGACCGAGCTGACCCCCGAGGAGCGTCTGCTCCGCGCGATCTTCGGTGAGAAGGCGCGCGAGGTCCGTGACACCTCGCTGAAGGTGCCGCACGGCGAGACCGGCAAGGTCATCGGCGTCCGCGTCTTCGACCGTGAGGAGGGCGACGAGCTTCCTCCGGGCGTGAACCAGCTGGTCCGCGTCTACGTCGCCCAGAAGCGCAAGATCACCGACGGTGACAAGCTCGCCGGCCGTCACGGCAACAAGGGCGTCATCTCGAAGATCCTGCCGATCGAGGACATGCCGTTCCTGGAGGACGGCACCCCGGTCGACATCATCCTCAACCCGCTGGGTGTCCCGTCCCGAATGAACCCGGGACAGGTCCTCGAGATCCACCTCGGCTGGCTCGCCAGCCAGGGCTGGAAGGTCGAGGGCAGCGAGGAGTGGATGCAGCGTCTGCAGGCCATCGGCGCCGACGACGTCGCGCCCGGCACGAACGTCGCCACCCCGGTCTTCGACGGCGCCCGCGAGGACGAGATCGCCGGTCTCTTCGAGTCCACGATCCCGAACCGCGACGGCAACCGGATGGTCCAGCCCTCCGGCAAGGCCAACCTGTTCGACGGCCGCTCCGGCGAGCCGTTCCCGGACCCGATCTCGGTCGGGTACATGTACATCCTCAAGCTCCACCACCTGGTCGACGACAAGCTCCACGCCCGTTCGACCGGTCCCTACTCGATGATCACCCAGCAGCCGCTGGGTGGTAAGGCCCAGTTCGGTGGCCAGCGATTCGGTGAGATGGAGGTGTGGGCGCTGGAGGCGTACGGCGCCGCCTACGCGCTCCAGGAGCTGCTGACGATCAAGTCCGACGACGTGACCGGCCGCGTGAAGGTCTACGAGGCCATCGTCAAGGGCGAGAACATCCCCGAGCCCGGCATTCCCGAGTCCTTCAAGGTGCTCATCAAGGAAATGCAGTCGCTCTGCCTCAACGTGGAGGTGCTCTCGTCGGACGGTATGTCCATCGAGATGCGCGACACGGACGAGGACGTCTTCCGCGCTGCGGAGGAGCTCGGTATCGACCTGTCCCGGCGCGAGCCGAGCAGCGTCGAAGAGGTCTGACGGGCCTGGCCGGGGCTCCCACCAAGGAGCCCCGGTCGTCCCCGGACCCTCCCCCTACGCCCCACGGGCGTGGAGGGACCCCCATCAGACCACTTGATTGAGACACGACCCCGAAAGAGGGATTGACGCACAGTGCTCGACGTCAACTTCTTCGACGAGCTGCGGATCGGCCTGGCCACCGCGGACGACATCCGGACCTGGTCCCACGGCGAGGTCAAGAAGCCCGAGACCATCAACTACCGCACGCTCAAGCCCGAGAAGGACGGACTCTTCTGCGAGAAGATCTTCGGTCCGACCCGGGACTGGGAGTGCTACTGCGGCAAGTACAAGCGCGTCCGCTTCAAGGGCATCATCTGTGAGCGCTGTGGCGTCGAGGTCACACGCGCCAAGGTGCGCCGTGAGCGGATGGGCCACATCGAGCTTGCCGCTCCCGTCACCCACATCTGGTACTTCAAGGGCGTCCCGTCGCGCCTCGGCTACCTGCTGGACCTGGCGCCGAAGGACCTCGAGAAGGTCATCTACTTCGCCGCTTACATGATCACGTTCGTGGACGAGGAGCGCCGCACGCGTGACCTGCCCTCGCTGGAGGCCCACGTCTCCGTCGAGCGCCAGCAGGTCGAGAACCGCCGCGACGCCGACCTCGAGGCCCGCGCCAAGAAGCTCGAGACCGACCTGGCCGAGCTCGAGGCCGAGGGCGCCAAGGCCGACGTGCGCCGCAAGGTGCGCGAGGGCGCCGAGCGTGAGATGAAGCAGCTGCGCGACCGTGCCCAGCGCGAGATCGACCGTCTCGACGAGGTGTGGAACCGCTTCAAGAACCTCAAGGTCCAGGACCTCGAGGGCGACGAGCTGCTCTACCGCGAGCTGCGTGACCGCTTCGGCACGTACTTCGACGGTTCGATGGGTGCCGCGGCGCTGCAGAAGCGCCTGGAGTCCTTCGACCTCGACGAGGAGGCCGAGCGTCTCCGCGAGATCATCCGTACCGGCAAGGGCCAGAAGAAGACCCGTGCGCTCAAGCGCCTCAAGGTCGTCTCCGCGTTCCTGCAGACGTCCAACAGCCCCAAGGGCATGGTGCTCGACTGCGTGCCGGTCATCCCGCCGGACCTGCGTCCGATGGTGCAGCTGGACGGTGGCCGCTTCGCGACCTCCGACCTGAACGACCTGTACCGCCGTGTGATCAACCGCAACAACCGTCTGAAGCGTCTGCTCGACCTCGGTGCTCCCGAGATCATCGTGAACAACGAGAAGCGGATGCTCCAGGAGGCGGTCGACGCCCTCTTCGACAACGGCCGTCGTGGTCGCCCGGTCACGGGCCCCGGCAACCGTCCGCTGAAGTCCCTCAGCGACATGCTGAAGGGCAAGCAGGGCCGCTTCCGTCAGAACCTGCTCGGTAAGCGAGTCGACTACTCGGCGCGTTCCGTCATCGTCGTCGGCCCGCAGCTCAAGCTGCACCAGTGCGGCCTGCCCAAGGCCATGGCGCTGGAGCTCTTCAAGCCGTTCGTGATGAAGCGCCTGGTCGACCTGAACCACGCGCAGAACATCAAGTCGGCCAAGCGCATGGTCGAGCGTGGCCGCACGGTCGTGTACGACGTCCTCGAAGAGGTCATCGCCGAGCACCCGGTGCTGCTGAACCGTGCGCCCACCCTGCACCGCCTCGGCATCCAGGCCTTCGAGCCGCAGCTGGTCGAGGGCAAGGCCATCCAGATCCACCCGCTCGTCTGCACCGCGTTCAACGCGGACTTCGACGGTGACCAGATGGCCGTGCACCTGCCGCTGTCCGCGGAGGCGCAGGCCGAGGCCCGCATCCTGATGCTGTCCTCGAACAACATCCTCAAGCCGGCCGACGGCCGTCCGGTGACCATGCCGACCCAGGACATGGTGCTGGGCCTCTTCTTCCTCACCACGGACGAGGAGGAGCGCGAGGTCATCGGCGAGGGCCGGTCCTTCGGTTCCACCGCCGAGGCGATCATGGCGTTCGACGCCCGGGAGCTCTCGCTCCAGGCGAAGATCGACATCCGCTTCCCGGTCGGCACCATCCCGCCGCGCGGCTGGACGCCTCCGGCGGACGAGGACGAGGCCGGCGAGGGCACGTGGCAGCAGGGGGACTCGTTCCGTCTGCGCACGACCCTGGGCCGCGCGCTCTTCAACGAGCTGCTGCCCGAGGACTACCCGTTCGTCGACTACTCGGTGGGCAAGAAGCAGCTCTCCGAGATCGTCAACGACCTCGCCGAGCGCTACCCCAAGGTCATCGTGGCGGCGACGCTCGACAACCTGAAGGCGGCCGGCTTCTACTGGGCGACCCGTTCCGGTGTCACCGTGGCCATCTCCGACGTCGTCGTTCCCGAGGCGAAGAAGGCGATCGTCAAGGGCTACGAGGAGCAGGACGAGAAGGTCCAGAAGCAGTACGAGCGCGGTCTGATCACCAAGGACGAGCGCACCCAGGAGCTCATCGCGATCTGGACCAAGGCGACCAACGAGGTTGCCGAGGCGATGAACGCGAACTTCCCGAAGACCAACCCCATCTTCATGATGGTCAACTCGGGTGCTCGTGGAAACATGATGCAGATGCGTCAGATCGCCGGTATGCGTGGTCTGGTGTCGAACGCCAAGAACGAGACCATCCCGCGTCCGATCAAGGCGTCCTTCCGCGAGGGTCTGTCCGTGCTGGAGTACTTCATCTCCACGCACGGTGCCCGTAAGGGTCTGGCGGACACCGCTCTGCGTACCGCCGACTCGGGTTACCTCACCCGTCGTCTGGTGGACGTCTCGCAGGACGTCATCATCCGCGAAGAGGACTGCGGCACCGACCGCGGTCTCAAGCTGCGGATCGCCGAGCGCGGCGCCGACGGTGTGCTGCGCAAGGCGGAGGACGTCGAGACCTCCGTGTACGCCCGCATGCTCGCCGAGGACGTCGTCGTCGACGGCAAGGTCATCGCGCCTGCCAACGTCGACCTGGGCGACGTGCTCATCGACGCGGTCGTCGCGGCCGGCGTCGAGGAGGTCAAGACCCGCTCGGTCCTGACCTGTGAGTCCGCTGTCGGCACCTGTGCGTACTGCTACGGCCGTTCGCTCGCCACCGGCAAGCTGGTCGACATCGGTGAGGCGGTCGGCATCATCGCCGCCCAGTCCATCGGTGAGCCCGGTACGCAGCTGACGATGCGTACCTTCCACACCGGTGGTGTGGCCGGTGACGACATCACCCAGGGTCTGCCCCGTGTCGTCGAGCTCTTCGAGGCTCGTACGCCCAAGGGTGTCGCCCCGATCTCGGAGGCGGCCGGCCGCATCCGTATCGAGGAGACCGAGAAGACCAAGAAGATCGTCGTCACCCCGGACGACGGCAGCGACGAGACGGCGTTCCCGATCTCGAAGCGTGCCCGTCTGCTGGTCGGCGAGGGCGACCACGTCGAGGTGGGCCAGAAGCTCACCGTGGGTGCCACCAACCCGCACGACGTGCTGCGGATCCTCGGTCAGCGCGCGGTCCAGGTCCACCTGGTCGGCGAGGTCCAGAAGGTCTACAACTCGCAGGGTGTGTCGATCCACGACAAGCACATCGAGATCATCATCCGGCAGATGCTGCGCCGTGTGACGATCATCGAGTCCGGCGACGCGGAGCTGCTGCCGGGCGAGCTGGTCGAGCGTTCGAAGTTCGAGACCGAGAACCGTCGTGTGGTCACCGAGGGCGGTCACCCCGCCTCCGGCCGTCCGCAGCTGATGGGTATCACCAAGGCCTCGCTGGCGACCGAGTCGTGGCTGTCGGCGGCGTCCTTCCAGGAGACCACCAGGGTTCTGACGGACGCGGCGATCAACGCCAAGTCCGACTCCCTGATCGGCCTCAAGGAGAACGTCATCATCGGTAAGCTCATCCCGGCCGGTACGGGCCTGTCCCGCTACCGCAACATCCGGGTCGAGCCGACCGAGGAGGCCAAGGCCGCGATGTACTCGGCCGTCGGCTACGACGACATCGACTACTCGCCGTTCGGCACGGGCTCCGGCCAGGCCGTTCCGCTGGAGGACTACGACTACGGTCCGTACAACCAGTAGGAGTGCGTGAGGAAGGGCGGTCACCCCATGGGTGGCCGCCCCTCCGGCGTTCGCAGGGAGCGGTGCGGTGTGGCGGCGCCCGGCCACGGCCGGCTGAGGCCGCGCGGTCCCGGCAGCCGCCCCGGCCCCCCCCCCCCGGGGGAACGAAACCCCCCCCCCCCAAAAAAAAAAAACAACCAAGAAACAAAAAAAACAAAAAAAAAAAAAACTAATTATTTATT